>JBBRUV010000047.1:0-18430 GCA_038247465.1 Cytophagales bacterium | reverse complement strand
GAACAGCAGGAACAGCGTGAAGAAGAAACCGAACGAGAACAGGTAATCACTAATGTCGAACAGCGTTGGGTGGAACATAGCCCAGCTTGACGGCAAATAATCGCGGTGCAGCGAGGTCACGATAATCACAAACCTCTCGAACCACATTCCGATGTTTACCACAACCGAGATAACGAACGTCCACACCACTGACCGGCGAATGGCCCGCGACCAGAATAACTGCGGTGATACCACGTTGCAAGTCATCATGGCAGCATATGCCCACCAGTATGGCCCGGTTGCCCGGTTGATGAACGCATAACTCTCAAACTCTACGCCCGAATACCAGGCAATAAAGAACTCAGTCAAATACGCTACACCAACAATCGAGCCGGTCAGCGTAATGACTTTATTCATAGATTCGATGTGTTCAAACGTGATGTAATCTTCCAGTTTGAAAACGACCCGAATAATCAGTACCAAGTTTTGCACCATCGCAAAGCCAGAGAAAATAGCACCAGCTACGAAATACGGCGGGAAAATAGTAGTGTGCCATCCCGGAACAACCGACGTAGCGAAGTCCATACTTACAATCGTATGCACCGACAGTACGAGTGGTGTTGACAAACCAGCCAGAATCAGGCTCATGTATTCGTACCGCGCCCACGTTTTGGCCGAACCATTCCATCCCAGCGACAGCGCGCCGTAGATGTAGCGAGACACTTTGTTACGCGCCCGGTCGCGGATAGTTGCCAGATCAGGTAGCAGACCCATGTACCAGAACACGAGCGATACCGTGAAGTAGGTGCTGATAGCGAATACGTCCCAAACGAGGGGCGATTTGAAGTTCACCCACAACGACCCGAATGTATTCGGCAGCGGTAATGCCCAGTATGCCAGCCATGGGCGACCCATGTGCATGAGGATAAAACTGGCCGCGCACAATACAGCGAAGATAGTCATGGCCTCCGCAGAACGGTTTACTGCCGTCCGCCATTTCTGACGGAACAGGAGCAGGATGGCCGAAATGAGCGTACCGGCGTGGCCGATACCAACCCACCATACGAAGTTCGTAATGTCCCAAGCCCAGCCAACGGTTTTGTTCAACCCCCAGACTCCCAGACCTTCCCACCACGTCCAGAAGACACAGGCGGTACCATAAATCAGTACAATAACCGAAATCGTAAAGGCAATCGTCCACTCGCGGGTGGGTTTGCCTTCCACATGCCGGCTGATGTCTTCCGTTACGTCGGCGTATGTTTTCCCCCCGGTGACGAGCGGGGTTCTTACGGACGATGTGATATGCGACATAGTTGTTTTTTTTACAATGAACGAGTTTACACTTCCGATTGCTGACGCGATTCCTGTTTTGGCTCCTCGTCTTTGTTCCGAATTTTGGTCAGATATGAAATCTGCGGACGCACGTTAATTTCTTCCAAGACATGGAAGGCACGGGCTTCCATTTCTACTTCCAGTACTTGCGAAATCAGGCTCTCAGGGTTGTTCATATCGCCAAAAATGATGGCGTTTGTGGGGCAAGACTGGGCGCAGGCCGTCTGAATTTCGTTCGGTAGTGGCCGACGACGTTCTTTCTTAGCTGTCAGTTTGCCCTCCTGAATCCGCTGTACGCAGAACGAACATTTCTCGATTACCCCACGCGACCGAACCGTTACGTCTGGATTGATAACCATTTTGCCCAGATCGTTATTGAAGTGGTAATCGTAGTTATCGTTGTCAAAATACTTGAACCAGTTGAACCGACGCACTTTATACGGGCAGTTATTGGCGCAATACCGGGTGCCGATGCACCGGTTGTAGGTCATTTGGTTCAGCCCCTCCGAACTGTGCGTGGTTGCCAATACGGGGCAAACCGTTTCGCAGGGAGCATTTGAGCAGTGTTGACACAGCATCGGCTGGAAAACCACCTCTGGGTTAGCAGAAGCAATCTCCAATGCTTTTACATCTTCGGGATCGGCATCGCTGCTGTAATAGCGATCAATCCTGATCCAGTGCATCTCACGGGCATTGATAACCTCCTGACGACCAACAACCTGAATGTTATTTTCTGACTGGCAGGCAATCGTACAGGCGTTGCAGCCTATGCACGAGTTCAGGTCAATAACCATACCCCACGAGTGGTTTGGCTTGCCATAGCCATGCCAGAGCGAAATATCAGTGGCATCAACCAGACCTTCTGACGTTTGCACCCTCGGTGTGTACCGACCGGCTTTTGCGTCTTTCTGATAAGCCGCAAGAATAGATTCCTGCACCACTGCCCGGCGACCCATTACGGTCTCGTGTGTTTGGGTTTGGGCAATCTCCCGCGCACCACCCGATTTCTCAACTTTGGCTCCCGTTGCGGTCATTGTCAGATAACCACCGGCAAACGAAGCCATTGGAAAGGCATTTTTGCCGACACCGTTGGCGGCTTTACCCGCTTTTTCTCGGCCATACCCGATAGCGACAGAGACCGTGTTATCGGCCTGACCGGGTTGAACGAGTACAGGTACTTCGATTTCTTTACCGTTGACGGTGATTTTCACCAGATCATCCTGCGAAACGCCGAGGTCGTTGGCGGTCTTTTGCGACAGGGCAGCGTAGTTGTCCCAACACGCTTTCGTAACCGGATCTGGCAATTCCTGCAACCAAGGGTTATTGGCTGACGAGCCTGTTCCGACGCTAACTTTCTCGTAAAGAGCGAGTTCCATACCCGTCGTTGGCTTGTAACGAGTAGAGATCGCCACGCCGGCCTGAGCCAGATTACCCGCGAACGAAGCACCACCGGCTAAAGCATCGGCACCCGGCTCAAACACCCCATCGGTCAGCGATTTGATCCAGAACGCATCGAACGAAGCCGCACCAACTGCTTTAGGGAATAAGGTTGTCTGCCAGAAACGTTTCAGATAGCCCTGATAATCACCGCTTTTGCCCACCCACATCAGCAAACTCGACTCAAATTGGCGGGTTTTGAAGATATTGGTAATGGCGGGTTGCATAATGCTGTAATGCCCGGCTTTGGGTTCAGCATCGCCCCACGACTCCAAAAAGTGAGGGGCAGGTGTGATGTATTTACAAAGCGACGCGGTTTCGTCGGCACGGTCGGCAAAAGAAACCGATACTGCTACTTTCGGTAACGCCTGCGCTAACTCGGCTCCGCGTGGGTGATTATAAACCGGATTTGCTCCAAAAAACAACACTGCGCCTACCTGACCGCTTTTTACGGATTCGATAAACGCGTTCATCTGAACGTCGTTACCCTGCCGATAATTTACCGGCGTGTTCAGATTAATTGTTGATGTATAACTACCCAATAAACTATTCAGCGCATTTACGGCAGTCTGCACGTTTGGGTCGTTTGATCCTGCTACCACCAGAACTGCACCGCGAGCCGCTATCAGGTCAGCAGCCGCTTTGTCGAGGTAAGGAACCGTTACTGCCGGAACAGCCATTGCCGCACCGCCGAGTTTAGCAACTACTTTATTGTAAAGATTGGCAGCAACCAATCCTTCCTGCGACGGTTTGATGGCTGACCGATAATCGGCATTTGCGCCGGTCATCGACAGGCCCGTCTCGAACTGATAGTGCCGCGACATTTCTTTCTTACCTCCACCAACAGCCCCGATTTTACGGCCCTGCGCGTAGCCACGAGCATATTCTAACGGCGAAATCCAGGTGCCGAGAAAATCGGCACCAATGCTGACGATAGTTTTTGCCTTGCTAAAATCATACGATGGAATAACGGCCTTGCCAAACGACATCTGATTGGCCTGCACCATGCCAAACGCCGAGTTGGCATCGTACATAATGTGCTGTGCCGTTGGGTATTTTGCTACAAAGTCAGCAACAACGGCTTTGGTGGCCGGGCTGAGGATAGTTCCGGTCACGATTCTGACGGCACCACCTTTACCCGCAACGGTTGTCAGTTGATTCAGGATTTCGCGGTCAGCAGTGGCCCAGTCAATGTCGGCTTCGCCCCGTTTTGGGCCGCGCAGTTTCTCGTTGTCATATAAAGATAAGATCGAAGCCTGTACGCGGGCTGTAGTGCCGCCTTTCGTCAGTGACGATTGCGGATTGCCATCAACTTTAATCGGGCGACCCTCGCGGGTCTCAACTAATATCGGTGCATAGTCGCCCCCCTCAACGAACGTCGAAGCATAGTAGTCAGAAATAGAGGGGAACGTTAATTCCGGCTTGTTGAGGTACGGAATTGCCTTGTGAACGGGTGTTTCGCAGGCAGCCAACGAAACGGCAGCCATACCAAAGCCCATCATTTTCAAAAAATCACGGCGTTGCGGGTTGTTGCCCAGAACTCCATCGAGTTCGTTGGCACTGTTGACGTTCGCAAATTCACGGTCGGCGTTCTTGACGAAAGCCGGATCGTTGCGAAGTTCTTCAACCCCTTTCCAATACCGTTTAGTTATATTTTCCATGCGTTAGTTATAGTTGGTGGTTCGTAGTTTACAGTTCGCAGTTTGTGTAATGAGAGAGAAGGAAACTACAAACCACGAACCACGAACTCCAGAATTAGTAGTGGCATTTAGAACATTCGAGACCGCCGATGTTTGCTACTTTAAGCGGCTCTTTAGTCTCTTTACGATGTAGGGCAACGAGCTTATCGTAGTACGCATTGTCTTTCGTGTTTACCTCGGTCTTGCGGTGGCAGTCAATACACCAGCCCATTGTCAACGATGAACGTTGCTCTACTACTTCCATCTTCTCGATCTCACCGTGACAGGTTGTACACTCGATATTACCGACGTTTACGTGTTGTGCGTGGTTAAAATACGCCAAATCGGGAAGGTTGTGCACCCGAACCCATTCGATAGGCCGGTTTTCTTCGATGGCTGCATAAATTTTCTGAATCTCCGGCGATTCTTTCTTGATTACGCCATGGCAGTTCATGCAAACGTTAGCCGCCGGAATGTGCGCTGATTTGCCTTTGTTCACCCCTGTGTGACAGTAATTACAGTCAATCTTGTACTGACCGGCATGCAGTTTGTGCGAATACGCAATGGGCTGCTTTGGCGCGTAACCTTGCTGAATACCAATGCTGTACGCTCCGTCAATAGTTTGCTTGGTGGCAACCAGCATAAACAGCCAGATAGCTACCGAGCGCACCGTTGGGTTGTTAACCGTGCTGACCAAACCCATCCGCAACCGCTCCAGCATCGGCGTTGCGGCTGGCACTTGTATACCATCGGCGGCAACGGCCACCGGGTTAACAGCGCGTGAGAGAATCGTGACAATCACGAACAACACACCCAGCACCAGCAGCATAACCACCAGCAAGGCCACCAGGACAAACGTGAACAACTCAGACGGACCAGACGATGCAGCGGCTGTTGTTGCCGGAGCAGCACCACCGACAGCAGGTGCAGTTGAAGCAGCAGCAGGAACCGCATTGGACTGCTCAATGTAGGCTAAGATTCCGTCAATATCGCCATCCGTCAGGTTCGTGAAATTAGACATCTGAATCTTGTTGTATTTGTTGTAAACGCCAACGGCATACGCATCACCAGAGGCAATAACAGCCCCAGAGTTGCGTATCCATTTGTAAAGCCACTCTTTGCCAGGTGTGCGCTGTTGAACGTCTTTCAAGCCTGGCCCAATAATAACTTCATCGGTAACGGCGTGACACTGAGAGCAGTTACCGGCGAATATTGCCTTGCCTTTTTCAGCATCGCCCCCGCCCCCCGCAGCGGGAGCAGCCGCAGTTGCACCAGCAGTGGCCGACGAATCCTGCGCTATGACTTGACCTGCACCCGAAAATAGGGTAGCAGCTAACGCTACTGTTCCACAAAATTTCGATAAGCGGCTCATTTTTAGAAAATTATGTTGTGAGTTGGTATGCATCTTGCCTTCTGGATATTCCTCAACCGCAAAAGTACTTCACGATTGCTGTTTCGTCAAAAATCGTTGTTTGATAATCTTGACGCAGTTTTATTTATACTCTATCTAATCAATTACTCTATCACTTACATCGAGTAATTCAATAACGGTTTGTGAAACCGGATGTTCTAAAAAATCGTACCCCTCATTCATCACACCCAAAGCCCTTTGCCATTGTTATAGTCGCGGCCTATCCGGGCAATATCATCAGCAGAATAGGTGGCGAGCCAGCCCTTCTCCCGGAGCTTTCGCAACCGTTTTTTCTCGTTCCACGATAGCCGCCCGTCAATCAGCACACCAAATACGATGAGCCGCTCCAGTCCCCGGCGTACCTCGACTGGTACGACATCAATTCGCTCAATAAAGTTGCCGGATAACTCACTGATTTCTATCCCAAACGTGTCAACAATGTTTTCGGTGAGCAGAAAATGGGCGTAGTTGTATTGTCGTTTCAGCACGGCCACGTATTGCAGCGTTTCCAGAATCATTGACCGAAACGTTTCGTTCTGCCCCCATTCTTCATGCAATTCATGCACAAAATCACGAATGGTAAGCGGGGCCATCACCCGAATCTGAACCTCGTGGATGATGTGCCACGAAGCCAGCGCGTTCCAGAAAGCAAAAATAGGCATCCCGGCAAGGTCGGTCAGGTAACGGAGTGCATAGCGGCCCAGTACCCGTTTCAACACCAACTTAATCAGCATATTACTCAGCGTGGCCTTGAATATATTGAGTAGAAAAAACGCGCTCAGGCCCCACTGAGGCAGACCCAGATACGGGTCAATGCCGAAGCGCAGAACACCCCGATCTTCGCGTTCGAGGGCGGCCTGCGCCAGTGCTTTCAGGTGCCACTCATACTGGGCATCGTGGGCGCGGGGAAACTGACAAACCGCCATAATGATCCTGACGGCCCGCAGATTGATGTACATCAGGGCATAGACTTCTAAGTACACCAGCAGAATACCGTACAACGTCAGCACCACCGGCAGCCGCACCGACCACCCGAAAACTGGTACCGGAAACGACGGAAAAAACGACGGCCACCAGTATTGCGGCATGTAGAGCAGCAACACGCCCGTGATGCCCAGTAGAGCGGCCATTACCAGGGTTTGCAGTTTCACACGCCGGATCACGTAAGTCTCCACTGCGTTCAGCACGTAGGGTTCGTCGGTCGGGTGCGTGGTGTCTAAAGCAGCTCGCAGATAGCGCAGGGCTAAATGGTCGAGCGGGCTTTGGGCAGCGTCCGGTGGAGTGGTTGACATTATCGGGATCAGTGACTGAATTTGGGAACTATTTGCTCCTTTACACGAAACCCAAAAAAAGCACGGTTGTTAGGGCAGCCCGGCACGGTCTATGTTTTCAATCCGGCCAAAAGTCATAACAAAGCGAATTTCAGTACATTTGTCAAAACAACTAAATAATGACTACCGACCTGCTCCAGATCGAACTCCGCCGGGCAATAACCTCGCGGATTCAGGAGGTTGATTTTAACAACCTGCCCTTCGGCAAGCATTTTTCTGACCATCAGTTCATCACTGATTTTGTGGACGGAGAATGGACAAATCCCCGCGTCGAACCATTCGGCAATTTTTCGTTCAGCCCGGCGCTGGCATCGCTCCATTACGGTCAGGCGATTTTTGAGGGAATGAAAGCCCACAAAAACGCAGCCGGTGAGGTACTGCTATTTCGGCCCGACGAAAACGCCAAGCGCCTGAACGAGTCGGCCCGCCGGATGTGTATGGCAACGCTGCCCCAAGAACTGTTTATTGGTGGCTTAGAAGCACTCCTGCGCGAAGATGCTGCGTGGGTGCCAACAGCAGCCGGGTCATCGCTGTATCTGCGGCCTTATATGTTTGCAACCGACACGTTTCTTGGCGTGGCTCCGTCAAAAACTTACCGATTCTGCATCTTCACTTGCCCGGTTGGGGTGTATTACAACAAGCCGTTGCGCGTAAAAATCGAAACCGAATACATTAGGGCGGCAGAAGGCGGTGTTGGCGGGGCCAAATGTGCGGGTAACTACGGCGGCTCGATGTACCCAACTATGCTCGCGCAACAGGCTGGTTATGACCAGCTTCTCTGGACGGATGCCCGCGATCATGCTTACTTTGAAGAATCGGGGACGATGAATGTGATGTTTGTGCTGGATGGCAAACTCGTTACACCCGCTGTGAATGACACTATTCTGCGGGGCATTACGCGCAACAGTCTGGTGCAGATTGCCGAACGGCTTGACATTGACGTAGAAGAACGGCGCGTATCGGTAAAGGAAGTCATAAAAGGGATCGAAACCGGGCGGCTGACCGAGGCCTTCGGCGCGGGAACAGCGGTGGTGGTTTCACCAATGTCGGTAATTGGCTACAATGGCGATGATTATGTGTTGCCCGAAATTAGCCCGGAGAAATCAGTAGCCATTACCCTCAAGAATTACCTCTCCGACCTCCGCACTGGCCAGATTGATGATGAGTTCGGCTGGGTCTGGACGGTGTAGCAGTTTAGTGGCGAGTGGTTGGTAACAATAGATTCACTTATTCCCGGCGCAGCCCCCCGCCTTAACGACGGGGGCTGCGCCGAGAGTTTTACCAACTATATCATCACCTTCTCATTCTCACCCTCTTTGTAGGTATCGCCCGTTACAATGGCGCGAGCCATTTCAAAAAAGCGCACCATCCGGCTTGATGTAGAATCCCAATATTCGGCCATATCGGCAGTTACCTTCAGAATGGTTAATTCCGGGTCGTCTTTGCCATCGGGAAACCAGGGTTTAGCCATCGGAGACCACAATTCCTCAATTTTGGCGTGGTCGTCGAGTTCTTCGGCACGGCCCGTTATTGACACGTAAGACGAGTCGCTCACGTTGGCAAAACTCAGGCATACGCGCTGCCCGTGATGCTCGATCTGGTCAATTTTCGGTGACGACTTTTTGGTAAAAAACCAGATCGTGCCGTCAGCATCCATTTCCTGCACGACCATTGGGCGGCTCACCAAGTTACCGCTTTCATTAAGCGTGGTCATCATAGCGATACGGATAGATTCAACCAAGTCTTTGACCTTCTCTAACTGGGGGTTCTCTTTATTTTTCATAACGTTTTGTAGGGTTTTCAACAATCTACACAAGAGTTGATTGTTGAGAAGTTGATATCTTCGTCCTGTGTCCTCACAGGACGAAGGCAGAAAAATACAAAAGGCCTGGAGCGCAATGCCCTGGCTCTTTATTGCTTACCATACCACGAATTAATTATAAAATGACTCGTGGGGATCAATACCGTAAAACAATGGTGCTGGCGTTGGCCGGTCTGCCGGGGTATCTATTCCCAGGATAGCAACGCAGCTCTGAGTCGTTTGCAGGCAGATAGCCACCACTTGCCGGGCCTGATCGGTATTAATTCGACCAGCTTCTTCGGCGCACTTTTCGCAGATTTCGATGCAGGCTTCGGCCAGTAGTCGGGTGTTCTCGGAGCCACGCACGTACAGCATCGCTACTTGCCGACAGATGTCAGCGCAATCTAAATTCAGGAAGATAAACCGGTAATAATTTTCGATGTCTTTGGCCTGCGAAGCCGTGCTAGCAGCCTCATCACACAGCGTGGCGCAGGAGGTCAGGGTATCGTAGATATTTTTCTTCCAGTTCATAATCGTACAAAGTATAGGAGGTACCTGCGTTGGTAACTTGCTGTCTGCCCGATGATTGCATCAATGGGCCAAAGCCGCGTGGTTTGATAGGGGATCGCCAAGGGGCAACTGCCGCGCCTGCCGACGAGCTTCAGCGATGCTGACCGAGACAGCTTCCTCTTTGCTCACCGTTCCCTGCCTGATCAGTTCATTGGCAATATCAATAGCGTGAGCGCGGGTACTGGCGGTCAGTGAGCGCATTGCTGCCGGAAAGTGCGTTGAGTTCCACATCGTCTTCGTCTTCATCATTCTACAGACTGTATAGAAATTTTAATGCCAGTTCTAGCAAAGACAACCCAAAGGATAACATACACTAACAAGATAACTCATAATCAGACAGTTGATTAGATACACCTCGGCCATATACCCGGTTGCAGGCGTAGTGTAGATGTAGAACTGTGGAAGACGGATGAGGAGAATTGTAGAATTTTCTACACATATTCTTGAGGAAACAGCAACCGGAATGTGGTTCCTTCGCCCACTTTGCTTTCGACCTCAATACTGCCCTTATGACTGTTTACAATGTTTTGGGTGGCTGTGAGACCCAGACCCATGCCGCCCGATTTGGCCGTGAAAAACGGATCAAAAAGCCGCTGCCGGTTTTCGTCGGAGATACCGCTGCCGTTATCATTGATCATTACGCAAACCCGGTTATCGTCGGTGCAGTGGGTTTCCACCGTCAGCACCCCCCGGCCTGGTTCCATGGCCTCAACGGCATTCACCATAATATTGAGCAAAGCCGTTTTGAGTTGGTCAGAGTCGAGCGGGGCCGGGCAGTTATCATCCGCAAAATCGGTGATGAGCGTCATTGATTTAAGTTTCAGCCGGTCGGTGACCAATGCCAGCGTTGCGCGAACAACAGCCGACAGGGGTTGCATCTGCCGGTTGAGGTCGCGGGCTTTTGAGGAGTTGAGCATCTCGGTGATGAGTTGCCCGATGCGGCCCACATTGCGGTGAATAATGTCGGTGTATAGCATTGTTGCCGGGTCATTTGGCGGGAGTTCGTCTTTGAGTTGCTCCAGAGCCAGCCCAAGATTGGTGAGTGGGTTACGCACCTCATGAGCAATGCTGCGGGCAATTTTGCCGGTCATGCTCAGTTTTTCGGCTATCAGCAGTTCATGTTGGGCGCGTTTCTGATCGGTAACGTCACGCACGATACCCTGATACCGGGCGGGTTGGCCATTGGAATCAAACACCGACCAAACCGATAATAAACAGAGCCGTTTGCGCCCGTTTCGGTGTAGCAGCGTCGTTTCAAAGTCTTTGATTTGGTTGGTCTCCCGAATTTTGAACCGGATTTCGCGCAGGCAGTGGAGTTTGTCAAACAGCCTGACGGGGTTCATCCGGCGCAGTTCGTCGCGGCTGTAGCCAAGCAAGTCTGTAACGGCGGGGTTTGCGTCTAAAAACTGGAGCCGGTCGTTCATCACAAAGATGGCATCCATCGACCGCTCAAACAGCGAGCGGTATTTGCTTTCATTCTGGGCAAGTTCTGCCAGAACTTCGGCCTGCTTCATGGCATACCGAATGCTGCGGCCCAGCAATTGCGCGTCAATCCGGCCCTTCACGAGGTAATCAGAGGCTCCGAGTTCGAGGGCTGTGTAGTCAATGGTAAGATCATCCTGCCCGGTGAGCAAAATCATGGGAGCCCTGCACCCCTGCCGCGAGGCTTCCTGAATGAGATCAGTGCCGGTGCGCTCGCCAAGCCGGTAATCAATCAGATAGACATCGTACTTATCGGCCCGGATCGCGTTGATGGCTTCTTCGTAAGAATCAACCCAATCGAGCCGGATATTGGCATTCTCTTTCGACGAAACCAGCGTTCGGGTCAGTACATAGTCATCCTCATCATCTTCGACGAGCAACACGCTGATTTTGTCTTTATTGAGTTTAACGTTGGGTAAATCCTGGGTTGCGAGCATTTCAGATCATTCGGGCAGTTTAACAGTTTCGAGCCAGTAGAGTTTCATGGCTCCAATCATCTCGACCAGCCGCCCGAAGTTAAAGGGCTTGGTGATGAATGAATTAACACCGAGGTTATAGCTTTTCACGACGTCTTCTTCTGCCGACGAGGTGGTCATCACAATCACCGGCAACCGGCGCAGCTTACTGTCGGCTTTGATGTCGGCCAGAGCCTGAAAGCCGTTTTTTCGGGGCATATTCAGGTCAAGAACCAGCAGATTGGGCCAGGGCGCGTCGGTGGTAGCATACTTGCCCTGCCGGTTCAGGTACTCCATCAATTCTTCGCCATCTTCAACAAACCGGATATCGCTCGTATAATCATTGCTTCGCAATGCCTGTTCCAGAAACATCCGGTCATCAGCGTCATCGTCGGCAATGAGAATAACCATTTTGGTAGTACGGCTCTGAGGCATGATCAAGTCGTTTTAGGTAAGTTATCGTTCGGTGTTATACGGCCAAAGATAGAAAACAATTATTGTGTTTACCGTACAGGAATGGCAACGGTAAACGTAGCACCGGCTCCGGGTCGGCCCTCGGCCCTAATATAACCCCGGTGATTATCAACTACTTTTTGCACAATTGCCAGCCCAATACCTGTTCCCTGATACTCGCTGCGCCCGTGCAGCCGCTGAAAAACCTGAAAAATCCGCTCTGCCTGCTTCTGGTCAAAACCAATCCCGTTATCTGTGACCTGGATGCAGTAAAACTCCTTGCGGGCCTGCGCTGGTGGCACCAGTCCATCCAGTTCGGCACCGCGTTTTTTGTTGCAGGTAACATTAATTTCCGGGACGGTGCCGGGCCGGATAAATTTCAGCGCATTGGTCAGCAGGTTCTGAAATAACTGCCGCAACTGCCCCGCATCGCCCGAAAATTGCTTCGGCATCAGTTCTACCCTAACAACGGCCCGTTTGTCGTGAATAGTCATGTCGAGATCGTCCAGAACGTCCTGGACAATCGGGTTCAGATTCAGTGGCGTAAACGGAACTTGTTGCGTGGTCAGCCGGGAGTAAGCCAGAATGTCCCGAATCAGGATTGACATCCGGGTGGCGGCCAACTGCATCCGGCGTACTATATCGGCACCGTTCTCGCCGAGTTCTGCCGAAAACTGACCTGCCAGAATATCGCCGAACGACTGCACTTTGCGGAGGGGTTCCTGCAAATCGTGGCTGGCAACATAGGCAAACTGCTCCAGATTGTCGTTTGAGCGTTTGAGTTCCTGCACCGATGCTTCTAACGCCTGCCGGGCTATAGTTACGCCGGTTATGTTTCTGAACGTAACCATCGCCATCAGCGTCTTACCCTTGTCATTGATTACGGGGGCAAAAAACACCTCATAAAACTGGCCACTCACTTCTTCGGTCATGCTATGGCTCTGGCCCGATAAGGCCCGCACAAAGCTCTGTTTCACCGGATTATACCAGTTCTCCTGCAAAGCATCGGCCAGCCGACGATTGGCAATTTCGGTTTGCGGCACCCGGAAAGCCGGGGGCAGGTCTCCGTTGGCAAACAACACGCGCAGGTTATGATCACAGACCAGTACACCGGTTTCCGGCACATTGTTAGAGAGCGTTTTGAATAGTACAGCCTCGCCGATGAGGACTTGCTGAGCTTTTTTCTCGACGGTGCGGTCCAGAAACGTTACCACCAGCGCGTCGTGACCGTAGGGCGTAGCCGATTCGTCGAGCCAGTAATCGTTGCCATTTTGGTCATGGTGGGCTTCCATGCGTTGCGGCTGCCCGGTTTCGATGGCCTGGGCATACATGGCAAACAGGCCCATTATCCGGTTTTCGGGAAACAAATCGAGCAATCGCTTCCCGGTCATGTCGGCAATACTGATGCTGAGGTAGTCTTCGGCAGCGCGGTTGGCGGTCAGGATGTCAAAATCAGTAATCTCCCGTGCCTCATTCCGAACGGCTTCGAGCGCCATGATGCTGTTGATAGACCCGTCTAAGATGGTACGGAGCTGGGCGGCCTGGTATTCGGCAGCTTTACGGCTGCTGATGTCTAAGAAAGAAATCACGAATCCATCGCCCGTTCTCACAACCTGAATAGCAAACCAGCCATGCACTGCCCCGGCATTGTAAGGCGTTTCGAGGTCGAGCCGGTCTCCGTCTTCGACCACCTGCACATATAGATCGAAGAGACCGGCGGGTTTCACATCCGGGAACAATGCCAGCAATGTCTGACCCATCGTGTCAGCCGGCAGGGACAGCATCTGAACGGCAACCTGATTGTAGCGCAGAACCTGAAAGTCAATGATTGTTCCACCGGCATCCCGCACGGATTGACACGCGATAATGCCGTTCATAGATGATTCCAGCACACCCGCCAGAATCAGGCGGTCTTGCTGGTCATCAGACTGCCCCGTGCCGGGCTTACCTACTGATTGCATCGTTTTTACTTGGACGTGAAAAAGACTGCCCCATTGTGTAGAACCATTTACGCACGGCATTGGCTGTTGGCCTGCATACCGGCTTGATTAACCTGTATCAGACGGTGCCGTAACTGGCTCATAAACAACCTATAAGCTGAACTATTGACTACTCAATTTATTTATTGGCACGAATGTAGGGCATGATTGTGAGTGGTTACGCCATTTTTCGGCTCAATCACTCAACGTTATGAAAAACTTACTGAATAAACTAAGCATCGCTGCCGCGCTCGTGGCAGGCAGTTATCTGGTGCAGCCGACTGTTGCTCAGGCCCAGAACCGGGTAAGGGCGGGCATTAAAGGCGGCTTCAACGCCAGTACGCTTTATTACGAAAACGCCAAAAATAACGACCGCAAAGAGCGGTACGGCTTTCACGGTGGGGTGTATGCCCAGATTCCGGCGGGTCGGTTTTTTGCCATTCAGCCAGAGTTGTTGTATTCGGCAAAAGGAGCATCGGCCAACTACAACGCTCTCGGTTTGCAGGGCCGTAACACGTTCCGGCTCAATTATTTGGAGTTGCCCGTTTTAGCCACGCTCAAACTCGGCAATGCTGTTGAAATTCAGGCCGGACCATACCTGAGTTATCTGCTGAATACAAATGTGACTTCGACCGGCGATCTTGGAAACGCGACATCAGCCCTGAACCGTGACAATTTTAACCGAACAGATTACGGCATTGCCGGTGGCCTGAACCTGTACGCGGGCAAAGCCCTAATTGGGTTACGGTATGCCCAGGGCTTGAGAAACATTGCCGACGGTGGCGTGGCGGGTTCTATCCTCGGTAATGCCAAAAACGGTGTCGGCATGATTTCGGTAGGATTTAGCCTGAACTAAGCAGAGCCTCAAATCGCATCCAGAATCACGGCGCAGGCCAGCCTGATTTCGGATGCGGTAATGATAAGGGGCGGCACAATCCGCATGGAGTTGTCGCAGAATAAAAACCAGTCTGTCAACACACCCGTTGGCCGGGCCGCTAACGCCCGGTCAATCACGGGTTTCAACACGGCGAATGACTCAAATTCTGCCGCCAGCATCAGTCCTTTCCCCCGAATCTGGCGGATGGCGGGGTGCGAAGAAAGCAACTCCCGAACCAACTGCCCTTTCGCTTCTGCCTGTTCGGCAAGTCGCTCATTCTGAACCACGTGCAACGTTGCCAATGATGCCGCGCAACTCACCGGATGTCCGCCAAAGGTAGTAATATGGCCCAGAATCGGATTGTTTCTGAACACTGCCATTAACGCTGCCGGGGCCATAAACGCACCGATTGGCATTCCTCCTCCCATGCCTTTGGCGGCAATCAATACATCTGGCACTGCCGATGCTTCGGGCGCAGTAAAATCCTCGAAGGCCCAGAACCGGCCCGTGCGCCCAAATCCGGTTTGTATCTCGTCAAAAATCAGCAACGCGCCCACCTCTGTGCAGCGTTGGCGAACGGCCTGCAAATACGCGGCATCCGGCACCCGAACGCCCGCTTCGCCCTGAACCACCTCCATTATTACGCCCGCCGTTCGGCAGCTAATCTGCTCAATGTCGGCCCAATTACCGTGTTTAATGTGCCGGATACCGGGCAGCAGTGGGCGGTAGTTTCGTTTAAAACCCTCTTCTCCCGACAGCGATAACGCGCCCTGCGTGGAGCCGTGATAGGCGTTGAGACACGAGACAAATTCGGTCCGGCCCGTGACCCGCTTGGCGAGTTTCATAGCCCCTTCGATGGCCTCCGTGCCGGAGTTGGCGAAGTAAACGGTATCTATCGGGCCAAATTCGGTTGAATAGGGAGCCAGCGTTTGCACCAATGCCTGCGCCAGTTTCGTCTGTGGAGTCTGTACAAATTCGCCATAGACCATCAAATGCAGGTATTTATCAACCTGTTCGTGAATGGCCCGCGTCACTGCCGGATGCCGGTGGCCCACGTTACTCACGCCGATTCCCGAAATCAGATCGAGGTATTGTTCTCCGTTGGTTCCGGCTAAAAAAACGCCCTCGGCCCGTTCAATTTCCAACCCCAACGGAAAATCGGAGGTCTGAGCAATGTGTTCAAAAAAAAGTTGGCGGTGCGTCACCGTTTGCATCAATTTATTTCGTTTACCGTGTGTCCTTCAAAACCAACACGTCTCGTTATGAAAACAGTTCTGCTTTCGCTGTTGCTACTTACCGCTACTCTACTCGCTGGCGACGTACTCGCCCAAATCCCGAATACGGCTCCGGTTGACACCATCCGCGCCCGCAACTACGCTATTTACCTTAATGATGGCAATGCGCTCTACGGGCGCATTATCCGGCAGGATAGTTCCAACTATACGGTTCGGCTGCGGAATGGCTCAGTTACCTACGTGCCACTCGATTTATTCAGGAGCTTAGGAAAAGGCCGTCCTCAGTTGCCCAAATCTAACCCCAATTTAACCACCGCAACCACCACCGACACCACGCGAAAGGGGTACTACGCCAACCGATTTGGGCCGTATCTGTTGTTTAACCAGACGGCTTTTACGCCCGAAATAGGGCGGCTGTACTACCGCAATCAGTGCGGGATTATTAATCAGCTTGATTTTGGTCTCACCAAATTCTGGAGCATAGGCGCAACGGTGTCTCCACTGGCCTGGCTTCTGACCGAGCAGGGCGTAGTGCAAAGTTTTGTGCTACAGTCTAAACTCACGTTTCGGGCTGGCCCCTGGCTGCGGCTGGGTACGGCAGCTATCTACCGCCCAGCCTATAACCGGCGCACCGAATTATTCAGGTATAACGTGTCAGCCGCCTGGCAGGTTGAAGCCCTCGAATCGTTTGGCGACAGTCAGCGCAACGTTACGCTTGCCTACGGCCTGTCGTTCGGCAAAGAGTATAGCAGCGCCCGACCCGCCTACATCAGAATTGGGGCCGTGATGAAATTAGCCCCAAAACTTAGTTTTGTAAGTGACAATATCCTGAGTGGTAATGACCAGTTTGGCAGTGACGCTGGCAGTCAGTTTTCGGGTATCTTTCGGTTCGATCGTCGCCGGCATTCGTTTGATATCGGTGTATTGGGACTTGTTCGTGAAGAATACCGATACCTGAACTCCCCCCGGTAGAGGGGGACTATATCAGTATCGTGACCGGAAACTATATCCGGTTCCCTACGTAGGCTATAACCTACTGGTTGGCAGCCGTAAAGGACGATCATAACTCACGATTACAGCATTACCTAAACTCCAATCCATTCTACCATGAAACTAATTTTACTGACTGCCATGCTGCTGGCTTCGTTGCCGATGCTGGCCCAAACGCCCCGCCCCGAAACTGCCCCGCTCGACACAGCCAACCGCAAGCAGCCGTATTATATTTTGCTCCGCGACGGGTCATTTATTCAGGGACGCATTGTCCGGCGAGACAGCACAATGTTCACCATCCGGCTCCGGGGTGGGCAGTTATCATACGTTGAGCAGACTCTGTTTGACCGCATTACCGACCAACGCCCCCTCGACAACCTCACCGATGATACCGTTGGCAGTCCGGTTGTGGTTGATCAATCAGAGCCGCCGGTGAGCCAGCCAACCGGCCCAAAACAATACACGTTTACCCTGCGCAACGGCACCAAAATCAAGGGTGAACTCGTTCGGCAAGACAGCACCGGCACCATTGTCCGTACCCATAATCTGGGTGAAGTTCGTATTCCCAACGGTCAGCTTTTAAAACAGGACAGTTCGTACCCCATCCAGTCTGCCTCAACCGGCAAGGGGAAGACGATTGAGGTAGGCGCGATTTACGTGATTACGACGAGCGACAAACGGCAGTTTCGCGGTCAGCTTATCCGGCAAGACGGTATGGGAGTAATTGTTCGTACCAACGATCTGGGTGATGTTCGGTTGCCTGCTGCTCAGATTGTCCGGCTTGTTAAAGTCAAAGGAGCAGCGTCGGCAGAGACCTATCCGAACGTATTTGTCCAGAGTCTTTTCTGGGCCCCAACGGCGTTTATGCCCGAACGCGGCAAGGCGTATTATAGCCAACAGTTTACCGCAGTCAGTCAGTTTGATGTGGGGTTAACCAGGAATTGGAGTGCGACAGGCTCTTTTTTCACCTTTATACCATCGCTCGCCTACAGTTTCTCAACTAAACTGGCTTTCCCGGTCACCGACCGACTGCGCCTTGGCGCACAGGTTCAGTATGCAGGGCTTGGCTATCCGGTAGAGCAGAGATCGCGGGGAAATATTGGCTACTTACAGGGAATTGCCACGTTAGGATCAGCCGAGCAAAACACGACGTTCGGCGCGGGCTGGACAGTTGCTAACGGCGACTTAGCAGGGAACGCGCTCGTTACAGTGAGTGCTGTCCGCAGAATTGGGCCGAAAACAACGTTTATCAGTTAGAATCAGGCCGTGATAGGCAGTGGGTGGGGATTGCGCAATTCGCTGTTTCTGGGCCTGGCTTCGGCAGGGGTACGGTTTAACCGCAAAAACCACGCACTCGACTTGTTGGGGTATATATTTATCATTGGTTACAGAGATCAAGTAGCCCCTCTTCCGTCTGTT
>JBBRUV010000046.1:0-18797 GCA_038247465.1 Cytophagales bacterium | reverse complement strand
TTTCGTAAGCTATGATTATCGCTTTTTTTAAAGAGTGTTTCTAACTCTGTTCGTTCTGATTCTTTCAGAACTGGTGTATTGACTCGGCCCATGAAGGCGAAAGTACAAAATAATGCAGACTATTTGTAGTGAAGTACTTAAGTACAATTATTTAACATTGGCTTTTTATTGAACGTCTCGTGTGCAACCACCACCGTTTTTCTGCATCTTTACCCGCAAACCATTCTCGTTCTATGTTTTTACTTCGTCAACTCGCGGCCCCGCTATTGGTGGCCGCGCTGTCGGTATCAGTTGCTACCGCCCAGGATCGCAAACCGACCACCGTTACCCTGCCCAGCGCAGCAACGGTCACACTACCCAGCGGTTCCTCAGTAACAGCGGCCAAAACCGGCCCAAAACCCTACAAGGAGGTAATTACGGCCAAAGCCAAAACCAATCGCGGCCTGATGACCACTCATTTTTTGGATGAAAAGTGGTTCTTCGAGATTCCAGATTCGCTGCTGGGCCGCGAGATTATGGCCGTAACGCGCTACTCCAAAACAGCCGCCGGTGGTGGTATTTTCGGGGGCGAAGAAGTGAACCGGCAGGTTGTCCGCTGGGAAAAAGGGCCGGAAAACAAGCTGTTTCTGCGCTCGGTGACCTATACCGTTGTTAGTGCCGACAGCACCAAGCCCATGTTTCAGTCGGTCAAAAACTCATCGGCAGAACCCATCGTCGGCGCGTTCGATGTGAAAGCCTACCGCAAAGATTCAAGCATGAACGCCACCGTGATTGAGGTAACGGACTTCTTCAAGGGTGATAATCAGGTGTTTTCGCTCGATAACGTTACCAAGCAGATTTACAAACTGACTGCTATTCAGGCCGACCGTTCGTATATCCAACTCATGCGCTCGTACCCGATCAATACCGAAATCCGTACCGTGAAAACCTTCGGTGTGGTGCCGCCCACCATCACGCTGCCTTCGCCAGTGCCGCTGCCGCAGATTGGGCAGTACCTTCCTGCCGGGCGCGACGCGGGCGTGGTGACGATGGAGTTTAACACCTCGATGATTTTATTGCCCAAAACCCCCATGCGGAAACGGCTCTTCGACAGCCGGGTAGGGTATTTCGCCAATCAGTACGTCAAATTTGGCGAGGAATCGCAGAACTCCGAAGACGAGGTGTTTGCCGTTCGCTGGCGGCTCGAACCCAAAAATGCAGCCGATGCCGCCCGCCAAAAAGCCGGTGAACTCATCGAACCGGCCAAACCCATCGTGTTTTATATTGACCCTGCCACACCCGACAAATGGCAGAAGTTTCTGAAACAGGGCGTTGACGACTGGCAGGGCGCGTTTGAGAAAGCGGGCTGGAAAAACGCCATCCGGGGCGAATACTGGCCCAAATCCGACACCACCATGAGCCTCGAAGATGCCCGGTTTTCGGCCATCCGGTATTTTGCCGCCGACATCGAGAACGCCTACGGCCCCAACGTGCATGACCCGCGCTCGGGCGAAATCATCGAAAGCCACATCGGTTGGTATCATAACGTGATGCGGCTGCTGCGAAACTGGTACGTGATTCAGGCAGCAGCATCGGACAAACGCGCCCAACGCAAAAAATTCGACGATGAACTCATGGGCCAGCTGATCCGGTTCGTTTCCTCGCACGAAGTAGGCCACACGCTTGGTTTGCGCCACAACATGGGCGCGAGTTCGGCCACGCCGGTCGAGAAACTGCGCGACAAAGCCTGGGTGTCGGCCAACGGCCATACGTCATCAATCATGGACTACGCCCGGTTTAACTACGTGGCCCAGCCCGAAGATGGCGTAACGGATTTCTTTCCCCGCATCGGCGATTACGACAAATGGGCCATTGAGTGGGGGTACAAGTTTATGCCCGATGCCAAAAATCAGGAAGACGAGAAAAAGGCCCTCCACGCCCTCACGAAAGAGAAAGTAAAAAACCCGCGCCTGTGGTTTGGCACCGAAATAAGCCCGTTTGACCCGCGCTCGCAGACCGAAGATTTGTCGGACAACGCCATGAAAGCGTCGGATTATGGCATCATGAACCTCAAACGCATCCTGCCCAACCTGCCCGCCTGGAGTGCCGAAGACGGTGAGCATTATCAGGAATTGCAGGAACTCTACGACAACGTGGTGAGCCAGTTTCGGCGGTATATGGGCCACGTAACCAAAAATGTTGGTGGTATTTATGACTCGCCCAAAACCTATGATGAGCCGGGGGCCGTGTTTGCCACTGTTCCCCGCGCCACCCAGCGCGAAGCCGTTGCGTTTCTGCAACGCCAGTTGTTTATAACCCCAACCTGGATGCTTGACCCCGCGATTCTGGGCAAAATCCGGCCCGACCAGGGCGTTGAAGCCGTAAAGTCTATTCAGGAGGCCACACTGAACGGGTTGCTCGATGGCGGGCGGCTGCTGCGGCTCATCGAAACTACCAGCCGTACAACGGGAAACTACACCCTCGACGAGTTTATGACCGACCTCCGCACGGGTATCTTCGCCGAACTGAAAACCCGCAAACCGATTGACAACTACCGCCGGAACCTGCAAAAAGTAATGGCCGATAAACTCATTGCGTCTGTTACGCCCGGTTCGGCGGTTTTGGCTTACATCCCGCCCGGCGCGGGTTATAAATTTGAGACCCGAATTGTAGATTTAAAGAAAACCGATTTACCCTCCGTAGCGCGGGGTCATCTGGAAGTTTTGCTGGCCGACATTCGGGGAGCAAAAGCGGGCCAAACCGACAAAATGACGATTTATCACCTCAACGATTTACAAAAGCGGATTGAGCTGGCCCTTGATCCGAGGAAGTAAATTTATCTGTTTTTTTTAGTCTGCAAAAACGCCCCGCTGATTATCGGCTGGGCGTTTTTGCAGGTAAGAAGTAAGCACAAAAAACTGCAGTCATAATGCGCGGATTAAACAAAATAACTTTGATTGGTAACTCAATCTGTTGCAGCAAAACTTGGCGTAATTTCTGGGTCAACGTCCCGTTTCAGAAGCCGATGTGTGGGCTATCCAGCAGTTAATTTCAGACTATTTTCTTGAACAGGCCGAACTGGAGTTAGAGACCGTCTGGGAGTATAAAGGCCTTTGCCAACAGAAAATAGACGAGTTGGCAGACGCGCATTTGCGGAGTTCTTATTTACTGCGATAATACATTGCCGGGCGAGAACGTCAGGCTGAGTTTTGGAAGCCCAAGCGTTGCCCTTTGTGCAAGGCTGAACTGTTGGATAGTATAGCTGGGATTGATACGAACCCTATCATTTACCCGAATGCCAAGACCCATTCCGACCGAAACAACCCCCGTAAATTGGGTATTGCTGCCAGCGAAGGAACGAACCCATCCCAACTGATAACCCCCTTCTAAGTAAGGTACTATTCGGCCCCGACCCGCATACGTCCGAAAAAACGGGCCAACAAGTACGGCCTGACCAATGGGTTTGGTTATGTAGGCACTGTTGAAACTCATGTAGTCAAGCGACAAACCAATCATCTGGCGGTTTGCCAGAAAATAACCGGCACTTAATCCGGGTGCGATAAGTTGGGGCCAGTAACCGGCCTTTACCTCATAAAGCCAGGTTTTGCTCTTGACTGTCTCTTCGCGTTGTTCCCGGCTCAGGTAACGGGGTGGGTTGAGTTGAGGTTGGTTATACGGCGTAAACTGAAGCCGATCAGTGGGATTGACCCGGAGTAGATTGTGTTTGTAGCCCACCTGAAATTGAATGGCACTTCCCCGGCTGAAATAACGACCCTCATACCGAACACCATCAATCCGTAAATCGGTTGCGGTAGCATTGCGCGTGTAGGCCAATCCTTTCATGTAGGTTGCTTCTACTGAAAAAAAAGATCGCTTGCTCATTCGATAATCGAAACCCGCCCGGAGCGCAACACCGAGCGTGATGGGAGAAATCTGGGCCGATCGAAACCGATATATTGCTTCGTTGCGTATTTGCTTACCCTGAACCGTTGAAGAAACACCGGAACTTCCCCCTGAAATCTGACTGGCTTCGCCCGGAGAGCTATTGGCCCGAACCTGTGCATCAAGTCCGCCCGTAAAGACAACCCGGCCCAGTAGTCGCGAGTTAACCGTGAGACCCGCCGAGCCGATGGCTAAGCTGCCGCCAGAACGAGACTCCGCACCGACATTGAACAATAGTTTGCCCGTAGTGTCGCGAATGGTAGATGATGACCGAAAGCCATAGTCATCAGGTGTGATTCCGATACCGACCCGTAGGCTCAAAAACGGCGAAATGCTACGCTCTACGGTAGCCTGAAGACTTCTGTTTACTGGCGAGGTAATAGACAACTGCTGATCAGGAAGGGGTTGATTGGTCACTAAATGATTGAATGGCTTTGCCAGACCGACATAAAGTCCATACCGCCAATGACTGGTCTGAGCCAGCAGCGACGACGGTAGCAAAAGCAGCAATAAACAAGACAGCAGAAAGGGCTTCATGGTAAAATAAGCGATACAAGTGTAGCCGTTTATTGACCCATAAACGGCTACAAGATGCCCTTATTTTGCTGACTGTCAGATTTATGAAATGATAACATAATCGTCATAATCCCGGATATTGGTTTACAACACCGCACTACAAAACCCCCCGGCCCCGCTACCTTTGGGGCATCAACTCCCGATGATTTCTCCAATGGCTCCAACCACTGCCAAGCCCCGCAAGGCCAAACCCGCCAAGACCCAACCAGCCGCTATCGGCCTCTCCGACCAAGGCCAGCAACGTATTGTTATTGAGCGTGTTAGCCCCGAACTCGACGGCGGACGGTTCCCCATCAAAGCCATTCCCGGTGACGTGATCCGGGTGGAAGCCGATATTCTGGCCGATGGTCACGATGTGCTGGCCGTGCGGCTACTATATAAACCTGCCGCCGAAAAGCAATGGCACGAAACCCCAATGACACTGCTTGGCAACGACCGCTGGGCGGGTTCATTTACGGTGCCGACGATGGGGCAGCACCAATACACGATTGAAGCCTGGGTGGATAACACCGCGTCGTGGCAGTACGAAATCGAGCTTAAACTGCGGGCCGGGCAGCGGCTCACCAGCGAACTTCTGGCCGGGGCCGTGCTGGTTGAGGGCATGGGCCACCGCGCTGCGGGCGGGCCAAACGCTACCGCCACCGATGCCGCCGAACTCTTTCGCGTGGCCGAACTCTTTCGCACCGGAGCCGATGAAGTTAATTCAGATGCCTACACCGAAGCCATCCATATTGCTGAAAGTGAGCAGTTTATGCGCTGGTTTTCGGCCTACCCCGACCGGCAGCATGTGACCCGGTACAGCCGCGAACTCGGCGTAAACGTTGACCGTGCCAAAGCCGGTTTCAGCACCTGGTATTGCCTGTTTCCGCGCTCGGCGAGCCGCGTTTCGGGAGCCGGGGGCGCGCCCACCCACGGCACGTTTCGGGATGTTGAAAAGCTGCTGCCCCGCATTGCCGGTATGGGTTTCGATGTGCTGTATCTGCCACCGATTCACCCCATTGGGACGGCCCATCGCAAAGGCAAAAACAACGCCGTTACCTGCTTGCCGGGCGAGCCGGGCGTTCCGTATGGTATCGGTTCTGAACTCGGCGGCCACGATGCGATTCTGCCCGAACTCGGCACGGTTGACGACTTTAAACACCTCGTAGAAACCAGTAAAGAATTTGGTATGGAGGTTGCAATGGACTTAGCCATTCAATGCTCGCCCGACCACCCCTGGGCCAAAGACCACCCGGAGTGGTTTAAGAAACGACCCGACGGCACGATTCAGTACGCCGAAAACCCACCCAAAAAATACCAGGATATTTACCCGGTTTATTTCGAGACTGCCGACTGGCAAAACCTCTGGCTCGAACTTCGGCGGGTGTTGCTGAGGTGGGGCGAGTGGGGCGTTCGGATGATTCGGGTAGATAACCCGCACACCAAGCCGTTCGGATTCTGGGCCTGGGTTATTGCCGAAGTCCGGGCCGTATATCCAGACATGATTTTTCTGTCAGAAGCCTTCACCAAGCCAAAAGTGATGCAACAGTTAGCCAAAGCCGGGTTTCAGCAGTCGTACACGTATTATAGCTGGCGCAACAGCAAGGCCGAACTCGCCGGGTACCTTACAGAACTGACAACCAGCGAGATGCGGTATTATTTCCGGCCCAATTTCTGGCCTACCACGCACGACATTAACCCGCCGGTGCTGCAATCGGGCCACGAGCCGAGTTTCATCGTCCGGTTTTTTATGGCCGCTACGTTGTCGAGCAATTATGGCATCTTCGGCCCGTCGTTCGAGTTAATGGATCACGCGCAATTTCCCGGCAAAGAAGAATTTCTGAACTCCGAAAAGTACGAAATCAGGGAGTGGGACTGGGAAAAAACCAATAAACTGACCTTTATCATCACGGCCACCAACCGCGCCCGGCATCAAAACCCGGCCCTGCAACAGACCAACAACCTGAGCTTTTGCCGGATAGACGACGACAACCTGATTGCCTACCTGAAATCTGCCGACGAATCCACGTCGGGTAATAACCACATCCTGAGCATTGTGAATCTGGACGGCTATCAGCGCAAAGCGGGCCGGGTGCAGGTTCCGATCTGGCAATTGGGCATCGGGCCAGAACAGCCCTACGTGGTGCATGACCTCATTACGGATGCCCGCTATGCGTGGCGGGGCGAGTGGAATTACGTGGAACTCGACCCGTTTGTGCTGCCCATGCACCTGTTCAGGATTGAGTTATGACGACGTTGACATTCGACGGACGCGGGAATCTTTTCCCGTATGAAACTACCGATTGTAATTATGAGCGTATGGCTGAGTTATTTGCTCACTCGGCCATACGTCGTAGCTTGTTCAACCATTACGCAACTTATTCAGAAGAACTACTTGGGGTAGTTTCTGCTCCGTTCGAGCAATTGATTGGTGGCCGTTTTGTAACACAAAAAATAGACCCGAATGATGTAGGTGTCGCTAATCTGATCGCACTTGACGACCCGGATGATGAACAAATTCAAGCCATTATTCCGTTTATGACCTTAGGAGGCTCTTTAGAATCATTCAGCGTTGACGGGCATTTAATTCCGGTATATTCGCCTGATGATGAACGCTATACCAACCCAATCGGCCGGATTGAATACTTTCAAAAATGGTTTGGTTTTGATCGAAATGATTTTCCAAGAGGTATCATCCGTATTCAGCAAACGACATGAACGAGCCACGCGAATCAACGATGGTCATCAACGAGTTGCACGATCTCAATCAACTCATAGCCAGCACAAAGCATCTGTTGGCTCAGTACCCGACTGACAAACTGACGACCCTGGCGCTTCGGGCCGACGAGCAGCGCAGGGAAGTATTGTTAAGAGAATTGCACCTAAGCCTAAGTCTTTACCCGTACCCTGCCGCCTAACCCACTATATGCCTACTGAACTCACCTCCCCCACTAACTGGGCCAGCCTTGCCCCAGAATACCCGTTTTGGAGTGATTTTGCCCAAAACGCCCTGCCTACTTACGCCAACACCTGCCGGTGGTTTGCGGGCAAGGCCCGCACCCAAACCAGCTTTTCGGTCGGAACGGTGCATCAACTACCCACCGCAACCAGTGTGGCTTACCTGCTCATCATCGCCGTTGAGTATGCCCATGGCGGCAGTTCTGAGCGGTATCTGCTGCCGGTGGCGTTCGTACCACAAAAACCAGCCGGCAGTGAATCGCTGTCGGCGCAGGCCACCATTTGCCCGGTGCAGTTTGCCGGTGAAGCCGGAACGCTCATTGACGGTCTTTATGACGAGCCATTCCGGGCGGCTCTTTATACCGGCATTTATCACCGTCAAACCGTGCCGCAGGTAACCGGAACGCTGGCGTTTCAACGCGGGCGCGGCCTGACCGATGGCGATGAATACGTGTCGTCTGTCGCGCTGCCCGCCAAATCGAGCAATTCAGCGATGACCTTTGGCCCAGCCGGGCAGGAAAAATACTTCCTGAAACTGTACCGAAAACTGTTCGATCAGGCCAACCCCGAAGCCGAAATGGTGGCTTTTCTGAGCGAAACGGGTGATTTCGGGCGGATTCCGGCCTTCGGCGGTAGTATCGTCTGGCAGCAGCCCGACGGCACTGATGTCACCCTCGGTATGATGCAGGAAATGGTGGCCAACGACAAAGATGGCTGGATGCAGATCGGCGATTACCTCAACGATTTCCTGTACGCCGTGCCAAACCGGATGTTTGCTATCAACGAAGATGTATTCGACAAAGTAGAACTGCTCGGCAAGCGCACAGCGCAGATGCACCTGGCTCTGTATCAGCCCAATAGTACAGAAACGGCCTTCGCCCCCGAACCGTTTACAGACGACTATCGCCAGTTTTTGGCGGCCCGTTTCGCTGACCTCCTCGAACGCCGATACGCCCTGCTGATTGACAATTACGCCCAACTCGACCCGCTCACCCAGCGTATGGCCTGGGTATTTATGGAAGCCAAAGAGATGATCGAAGACTTTGTGGCTGAATTTCAAACCCGGTCGTTCGATTCGCTGCGGGTGCGGGTTCACGGCGATTTCCACTTAGAGCAGGTGCTGGTGGTGCCGGACGGCGACTGGCAAACCGATTTTGTGATGATTGACTTTGAGGGCGAGCCCGAAAGCAGCATCGCCGAGCGTAAAATCAAACACTCGCCCCTGAAAGACGTAGCCGGGGCCATTCGCTCCTACCATTACGCGGTCTGCTCAAAACTCTTTAACGCCAGAGAAACCGATGCCATTAACCCCGAACACCTGCAACGGGTATCGGATCGGTGGTTTTATTTGATTCGGGATACGTTCCTGAATGCCTATCTCGATGAGTTCGGCGCACCGCACCCGCTCTTTGCCAACAACAACGAAACCAACTTTCTGCTGCTGGTTTACCTGCTCGAAAAGGCCGTCTATGAGCTTGGTTATGAGATCAGTTACCGCCCGACGTGGGTAAAAATCCCGCTCCGGGGTATTATTGACGTTATCCGCGAAATCGAAAAAATACGCCTGGCCAACCGGGGTCATTCCGATGAATTGCCGAGGTTGCAAACGGGGTTACTGCAAAGCAAAAATTAAACCCTTCCTAACCACCATGAACACCCCCTCAACCACCGTCGCGCTCATCACCGGAGCCGGGTCGGGCATTGGCCGTTCGCTGGCAATTCAGGCGGCCCGGCGCGGCTTATCCGTGATTGCTACCGATATCAACCAAACCGGACTGGCTGAAACCAACCAACTGGCCGGGGGAAAACTCGAAACACACCGGCTCGATGTATCAAACCCCGATGACATCACCGCTTTTACCGGGCAAATTATCCCAACACTCCATAACCGACCGCTTATTCTGGTCAACAACGCGGGTGTAGCATTAGCCGCCGGTACGTTTTGGGAAACCACCGAAACCGACTTCGATTGGCTGCTCAGTATCAACCTCTTCGGGGTTATCAGAATGACGCGGGCCTTTTTGCCGTATATGGTGCAGACCAACAGCGGCCACTTAGTCAACGTGTCGAGCGTGTTCGGGTTTGCGGGCGTGCTGAATCAGTCGGCCTACTGCACGGCCAAGTTTGGCGTTCGGGGGTTTACGGAGACGCTCAGAATGGAACTCTTGGATACCGGCGTGGGCGTGACCTGCGTGCATCCGGGCGGCATAGATACCAACATCGCCCGCGATTCACGCATTGGGGCGGGCGGACTGGTAACAGAAGCGATGCATAAAAAAGCCGCCGAAAGTTTCAAGAAAGCCGCCATTACCACGCCCGACGAAGCCGCCCGGCAAATCTGGGACGGCGTTGAGAAACGCCGGATGCGCGTGGTTATCGGCTCCGACGGGAAGCTGATTGACTGGCTGACCCGAATCTTTCCAACGGGCTACACCCGGATGCTGAAAAACCGGCTGGAACAGGCGTTTGCTACGGAATGAGCGTGGGCTATTACGCAGAGATTCGCGGAGGATACGCAGAGATTCACAGCATTAATTTTTCTCCGTGAGCCTTTGTGTATCCTCCGCGAATCTCCGTGTAACAACAAAATCAGTTAATTACAATAATCGCTAATTACCTTATAAGCAGGAGAATAGCCAAGCTCGCCCGCTTTGGAGAGGTCTAAGCAACCGCCGTTTTCATCGCCGAGACTGTGCTTGATAATACCCCGAACGTAGAACGATTCGGCGTAGCGCGGGTTGAGTTTAATGGCACTGTTGCAGTCCTGAACGGCTCCTTTCTGATCGCCCTGCTGCGATTTTATCATGCCCCGCGTAAAATACGCTTCGGCGTAGGTCGGGTTCACTTCAATAGCCTTGTTAAGGTCAAGCACCGCATTTTTGGGATCGCCCTGCTTGCTCCGGCTTACGGCGCGGCTGAAAAAAGCTTCCGAGCGTTCGAGAGAGAGGTCATTGATTTTGTTGCGCTCCTGCACCACGTTTCGCAGATTATCCAGGATATTACGACTGATGCGCCCGTTATAAAACACCTTGCTGTCGGTATTGGCGTTGTTGGTGTTAATGGCTGCATCAAAATCCTGAATAGATGCTTTTTGGTCGCCAAGTTTGCTGCGGCAAAAGCCCCGCCCATAAAACGCCCGGTAGTTATTGCCGTCGAGAGCGATGGCCCGGTCATAATCGCCGTATGCCCCTTTATAATCTTCGAGTTTGCTCTTGGCAAAGGCGCGGTTATAGAATGATTCGCCGTCTTCGGGGCTGAGTTCGATGGCTTTGTTGAGGTCGGCAATAGCTCCGTTAAAGTCGTTGAGTTCTACTTTCGAGGCTCCGCGCCCGGCAAATGCCTGCGCCCGTTTGGGATTCATGTCAATCACTTTCGAGAAATCGGCGAGACTCCCCGAAAAATCTTCCAGTTTTTGTTTAGTACTACCCCGCGCATAAAAAGCAGCCACACTGTTGGGATCGAATTCAATAGATTTCGAGAAATCCTGCAACGCTCCCCGGTATTGGTCCAACCGGCTGCGGCTTACCCCCCGATTGTAGTAGGCCTGTGCGTCGTTCGGATTTAGCTCGATGGCCCGGCCAAAGTCGAACAACGCTCCGCGCTGATCGTCTTGTTTGCTTTTGCTTACACCCCGGCTCAGGTACGACAGCGCGTCCTGCGGGTTGATGTCAATGGCCCGGTCATAATCTAAAATGGCTCCCCGATGATCTTTCAGATTGGCTTTGGCGAGACCCCGGTTGTAGTAGCTGGCAGCATTATCGGGATTCATCGTAATTGCCATACTGAAGGCTTGCATGGCCCCGGTAAAATCGCCGGTTTTGCTTTTGCTGACACCACTTTCAAAATAATCGGCGGCTGTTTGCTGGGCGGTCGCTGGTAGGGTCAGGATGGCTGAGAATAAGCCAACCAAGACCATCAGAACACGTTGTTTCATGAAATAGTACAATTATCTTGGTAGAGAAGCAATATGCTTAGTGGGTAAAATTAGCCCTTTCCGGCCTTGCGGCCAAACTCACTATTGCTTACATACAAATTGCCCGCCAATTCTGACAAGCGCGGAATCTGGTAACAGGCTGACTACAAGATGGCTGGTTTATCAGAAAGAGACCTAAACAGACGATCACCGTTGTAAGAAAATCAGCCATATTGTCTGTATTATACCGCTAAATAAAAACAAAACCAGACACAATGGCACATTTTTTTCTGATTATGAGATTGGCCCAAGATTTGAACAACCGTATTCGAACCTGCAACTGAGCAGCTAAACAACAAAAAACCATGAATACCTTACTGAGTTATAACCGCGTTCCCGCCCTTTTCGGTGGCTTTTATGGTCGCCCAACGGTGGTGCGTTATGAGAAACCCGCTACCGTTCCTGGCGCAGTAAACGTCAAAGAAACCGAAACCGCGTTTGAGTTGGCGGTTGCCGCCCCCGGTTTGAAAAAAGAAATCTTTACGGTAAATGTGGAGAACAACACGCTCACCATTGGCTACAAAGACGAACAGAAAACCGACCCAACCGCCGGCGTTTACACCCGTCAGGAGTTTGGATTCACGACCTTTGAACGCAGTTTCAAACTGCCCAAAACCGTGAATACCGATCAGATTCAGGCCACCTACACGGACGGTGTTCTGAACGTGACCTTGCCAAAAGTAGAAATTCCAGCCCCCGTCGTGAAAGCAATTGAGGTAGCGTAACGGATCACCGGCAATCTTGCCGGAACTACGTAATGTCCCGCACAAATTCGGCCAGTTTAGCTTCGTCTAACTGGCCGTTTGTGTGTGCTACACTGTCTGTAGGCGGGGTGATTTGCGCTTTTGCTATGATTACTGACGCAGCAGATTTTGATTCGGACACGCATTATTGATAGAATTATGTCTGCTTCAATGGGTTTTATCGGATTGATTTTGCAAAAATCGGGTTAATCTTACAAATCCCGTCTTAGCATTCCCAACAATGGCTCAACCCGATACATACGCTTCGCTCCGCATTCCCGACTTCCGCTACTTTGTCATGAACAGCTTTCTCATCACGGCGACGCTGCTGATTCAGGAAGTTATTCTGGGCTACGAACTCTACAAAATTACCCATGACCCGCTGTCGCTCGGCTTGGTGGGTCTGGCCGAAGCGTTGCCGTTCATCGCGTTGTCGCTTTTCGGAGGGCACCTCGCCGACCGGCGCGACAAGAAGCGGATTCTCCAGCAAAGTCTGCTCGTGATTACACTCGGTTCGGTAATTCTGTACCTTGTTTTTCAGCCCTCGGTGGTGGGTAATCTCTCGCAAAATGGTCGGCTGGCTGTCATTTATGGCGTATTGATGCTCATCGGTACGGCCAAAGGCTTTTATTCACCGGCCAGTTCGTCGCTGAAACCGTTTCTGGTTCCCCGCGAATTATACCCCAACTCCAGCACCTGGGGCAGTTCGTTCTGGCAGGCAGGAGCCATTGCCGGGCCGGGCATCGCGGGGTTTCTCTACATCTGGGTCGGGTTCGACAACACGTTACTGGTGGTAGTGGGCTTGCTGGTGCTGTGTTTTATCCTGCTCTCACTCATTAAGTCAAAGCCCGTTCCGGTTTCAGAAACGGCTCCGCTTGGCTTTGTAGATAGCCTGAAAGAAGGATTTCGGTTTGTGTTCAAGACCAAAATCGTGCTGTTCTCGATCTCACTCGATCTGTTTTCGGTGCTGTTTGGCGGGGTGGTCGCCATTCTGCCCGTTTTTGCCGAAGATATTTTAAAGGTCGGGGCCGGGGGACTGGGCTTTTTACGGGCCGCGCCCAGCATCGGGGCCGTGCTGACGATGGCGTTTATGACCCGCTATCCACCCATAACCAACGCCTGGCAAAATATGCTGCTAGCCGTGCTGGGTTTTGGTATTTCGACGCTGGTGTTTGCGTTCTCAACCAATTTTTACCTCTCGCTGGTGGCGTTGGCCTTCACCGGCGCGTTCGACAGTGTGAGCGTGATTATCCGGCAAACGATTCTGCAAATCTTCCCGCCCGATGCCATGCGGGGCCGCGTAGCCGCCGTAAACGGTATTTTCGTGAGTTCATCCAACGAAATCGGCGCGTTTGAGTCAGGCTTGGCAGCCAGTTTGCTCGGCACGGTACCGTCGGTCGCCATTGGCGGGGTAATTACGCTGCTCGTAGTTGCCTACGTTTATACCCGCTCAAAAGAATTGTTTACGGTGCGGCTGAGTTGAACTTGACCGGAAGACTCTGTGTGGTTCATTTTCCCTGCGCCAACACCGCATTGATTTTGGCGGCATGATGCTGGCTTGGCCGGGTGGCAAAGTTTTCGACAATCCGCCCGTCGGCATCAATCAACATGTAATCCTGTCGAGACGGCCCCATCAGCCTTGACCAACTGGCTCATTGGCAAAGCCGTTACGGCTTCATCTGTCAGCAAGGCTTGTGCCAGGAGCCTGCCCCCAGGCCCGTCTTCGTGGACGGCCCAAACAAAGCAAGGGTCGAAACTTGCTCAATCGGCTCCTAGAACACGAGTCGGCAGTATTGGCTTTCACTTTTGAAGTAGGCGCTCCCTTTACTAATAATCAAGCCGAACGGGACCGCTCCGGCGGCCCGGTTACGCCCGGCTAAAGTCAAGCAAAAAGTGAGCAACTGCTTTCGAACCAAAGCAGGGGCAGACCACTATGCCCGTATCGCCGGGTTTGTGGCTCCGGCCACCCGGCTCTACCATGAAAAAGAACGAGCAGGACGTATTAGCTCAACTAACCAATGTCCTGAGCGGTAGCTTCACCTGGAAGCCTATGTAAACAGTTACTAAATATCTTTGGTCGCTTGGCTCTCTCGTCTCCAACGAAATGGCCGGGAGATCGGCGAAGCAGAAGGCAGTTTCTCGTTTTAAATTGGCTCACCCCCAATAGTAGCTGGTATAAAGGCTAAGCAATCTCTACCCGGACCTGCTTACCCATGCCCAGTTGTACGATTTTATTAAGCGTCTCCAACTGAATGTCGGATTTGCCATTCTCAATCCGGGAAATATAGTGGCGCGAGGTGCCACTTTTTGTCGCCACCTCAATCTGCGATAAACCAGCTGCCTGACGAGCTTGGCGCAAAAGTAGGCCAATGGCTAGTTTCTCTGTTTTACGAACCAGAGCACTTTGTCGATACAATTCATCCGGGTCCAGGTCCAAAGGGCCTTCAATGGTCCTACGATTCAACTTCACCTCAATGAGTACGGTGGGCCAACACAACGTGCGAGTAGGCGAAATAGAAACCAGTTTGAAGATCTCGAAGTCAAACAAGGGAAAAAGCTGAGTATCGTTGTCGTGTTTCCAATCCTCGAAAAGTGGCTCAAAGTCATTGCGTCGAGCCTCCCCATTGGTCCATAACGCGGTTATGGCGAAGGGTTCGACTGTCAGAATTCTGGCAATGCGGGGCAGCCGTGGATTACGGTGGTTGCTCATAGGTAGATCAAATGCGTTTAATGTGTGGGTTGAGTAGATAGAAGGTTTCTAGTAGGTCGAGTTGATTTTCTTCTCTGCTCATAAAAGCGATCACTTTTTTAAGAGGTTTGGCCGGTAGTCGTCCGGCAATGACTTCGAGCGTTCGTATAGCAATTAGTGCCTCGTATTCGGCATATTGAGCGTGACAGTGTGGCGGCAGATGCCCGCGGGGGAATACGCTGATGACTATCCCGTCGATTGTGTCAAAAACCGGCATTGGGTTTAGTCTACGATTTAAACACCCAAATATAGTAAAAGGTACCTAATTAGATACCCCTTACTTCTATAAACATTTTCAACAATGTACTGCTAAAATCACCTGACTCCCTGAAGGCTTACCTACTTAGAATTTGCTTAAAGTCAGCAAATGAACAGATCGGGACCGGAGGAAATCGATCTTTTTCACGGAGCAGGTTTAGAATATGGCGGTCGTCGTATACCAGCCAGTCGGCACCGGCGGCAATGGCACAGTCCACGAATTTGTTAGCGTCGGGGTCATCTTTGACCTGCCCGAATCGAAAATAAGGCTCCTGCCGAATGTGATTGGGTGCCGCCAGTAGAAGCGAGGTGACCAACCCGGCCGCGACAGGACTGAAAAAGTACGCTGTCATCTCGGCGTATTCGAGGATAATTTCGTTACCGACGACCCAACTGAACTGCCCGGCAGCAAACGCATCACAGAGCCAGCGGTAGGAGCCATTTCTGGGTACCGATTGGAGCAGGCCATTGGTATCAATCACGACTTTCACTGAGGACCCCTGATTTGGCCCAGCCGCTCCGCGCGGTCGTGCCGCTTGCTGATAGCGGCCAGGGTGTCTTTCTCCTTAAGGACTTTGAGAACGACTTTGAGTTTTAAAGTCGGGGGTAAATTTGCGTTTGCTCTTGCCTGTCATCGGGGCTACGTTAAATCGCTATCCAAGTTAACAGGTGGTCCGAATTTTGGGGCGCACTATAGTAAACGGCTCGAATCTGAATTGAGGAGTGGATATGCAAACCGGATAAAACACAAAAACGCCTGACCCCACAAGGTCAGGCGTTTTGCAAATCCATTGCCCGGATTCATCCAGGAGTTCAGAACTATTATTCCACAATCAATTCCTGTTTCTTCACAAAAATCGTCAGCGAATCAGTGTTGCCTTCTTTATAGTCAGCCATTATAACGTCGCCTTCTTTGAGATCACCTTTCAGGATTTCCTCGGCAACGGGGTCTTCGAGGTATTTCTGGATGGCCCGGTTCAGGGGTCGTGCGCCGTATTGCGGGTCATAGCCTTTCTCGGCTAAGAAATCTTTAGCTTTCTCGGTCAACTCAACCTGATAGCCGAGACTCGTGACGCGTCCCAGCAACTTAGCCAGCATCAGGTCAATGATTTTGTGCAAGGCTTCGCGTTGCAGCGAGTTAAACACAATCACATCGTCTAAACGGTTCAGGAATTCAGGCGAGAACGCTTTTTTCAGGGCAGTCTGAATCGTGGCTCGCATCACATCATCTTGATTATCAGACTTGTTGCGGCTGGCAAAACCGATGCCCGCACCGAAGTCTTTCAAATCACGAACGCCGATGTTAGACGTCATGATGATGATTGTGTTGCGAAAATCGACCCGGCGGCCCAGGCCATCGGTCAAAATACCGTCGTCAAGCACTTGCAACAGGATGTTGAACACGTCGGGGTGCGCTTTTTCGATTTCGTCGAGCAACACCACACTGTATGGCTTGCGCCGGATTTTCTCCGTCAACTGCCCACCTTCTTCGTAGCCAACGTAGCCCGGAGGTGCGCCCACCAACCGGCTGACGCTGAATTTCTCCATGTATTCCGACATATCAATCCGTACAAGGGCGTCGGTTTTGTCGAAGAGGTAACTGGCTAATACTTTGGCTAATTCGGTTTTCCCGACACCCGTTGGGCCGAGGAAAATAAACGAACCGATGGGTTTTTTGGGGTCTTTCAGGCCAACGCGGGTGCGCTGAATGGCTTTCACGAGTTTGCCGATTGCGTCTTCCTGCCCAATCACCTTGCCTTTCAGCTCCTCACCCATGTTAATGAGTTTCTTACCTTCGTCGTTCGAGACGCTCGTGACCGGGATACCCGTCATCATCGCCACCACCTCAGCCACGTTTTCTTCCGTAACCGTGTACCGACGTTTCTTGGTATCTTCTTCCCAGATTTGCTTGGCGCGTTCGAGTTGATCAATCAGCCGCTTTTCCTTGTCGCGGAGTTGGGCTGCTTCTTCGTATTTCTGGCTCTTGACAACCTGATTTTTTTCCTTCTTGATATTCTCGATTTTCTCTTCGAGAATCAGAATATCTTCCGGCACGGTGATGTTCGAGATGTGAACCCGCGCGCCCACTTCGTCCATTACGTCAATGGCTTTATCGGGCAAAAAACGGTCAGAAATATACCGTTCCGAGAGTTTCACTGATGCCTCGATAGCCTCTTTTGTGTAGGTAACGTGGTGGTGATCTTCGTATTTGTCTTTGATGTTGTGCAGAATTTCGATGGTTTCGTCAATAGACGTGGCATCAACCATCACCATCTGGAAACGCCGGGCGAGTGCGCCGTCTTTCTCGATATACTGCCGATATTCGTCGAGCGTGGTGGCACCAATGCATTGAATGTCGCCCCGCGCCAAGGCAGGCTTGAACATATTTGAGGCATCGAGCGAGCCGGATGCGCCACCCGCGCCCACAATCGTGTGCAGTTCGTCAATGAACAGAATCACTTCGGGCGATTTTTCGAGTTCGTTCATGACGGCTTTCATACGCTCCTCAAACTGACCCCGGTATTTGGTGCCCGCCACAAGCGAAGCCAAATCGAGCGTAACAACGCGCTTGCCAAACAGCACCCGCGATACTTTTTTCTGCACAATCCGCAGGGCAAGTCCCTCGGCGATGGCGGTTTTACCCACGCCGGGTTCGCCAATTAAAATCGGGTTGTTTTTCTTGCGTCGGCTCAAAATCTGCGCTACGCGCTCGATTTCTTTTTCACGGCCCACAATAGGATCGAGTTTACCGGCTTCGGCGAAGCGGGTAAGGTCGCGGCCAAAATTATCGAGAACGGGGGTTCGTGATTTTTCAGTGCTTTTCGATTCTTTACTTGCACCGGAGCCGCTGCCACTGCCGCCAAACATTCCCCGGTTAGCGTCGTCGTCGTCGTCGGTTTCGGGGCCCATCACCGGACGGCTTCCCGAAGATTGATATTCCAGCATCTCTTTTATTACTTCGTAGCTTGCGTTGTATTTGATGAGTACCTGCGAGGCCAGACAGTCTGGATCACGCAGAATTGACAGGAGCAGATGCTCCGTCCCGATGAGGGGACTTTTAAAGATTTTAGCCTCTAAGTACGTGATTTTCAGGGTTTTTTCTGACTGCCGGGTAAGCGGGATATTCGCCAGATTTTTGATATTGTTGGTGGCGGTTCCCCGCGTGGCCTGCTCGATGGTGATCCTGATTTCATCTAACGAGATACCCATTTTTTTCAGTAAACTGATGGCAACGCCTTCGCCCTCCCGAATCATACCCAGCAGCAGGTGTTCGCAACCGATATAGTCGTGACCCAGCCGCAAAGCCTCCTCGCGGCTGAGCGAGATGACTTCCTTTACGCGGTTTGAAAATTTTGCATCCATTTGCTTCGTGTCTCCTGTGGTAGTCGGCTTAACTCTTATTTGGGTAACGATTAATTTTTCGGGTTTGTTCGGGGACTTTGTAGTTCGTGCGGGGCGGCCCGTGCCGTTTGTAGTTCGTGGTTACTCGGTGATAACTACAAATGGCACGGGCCACCCCGCACGAACTCCTTCGCATTTGGCCCCTGATTAAATACCACGTCCAAGATAGACAGGTTAGGTACAAAATCAAGGCCAAAGTTCTGCGGATACGGCATGGGATCATAAAACAGCCCCGTTT
>JBBRUV010000045.1:0-18957 GCA_038247465.1 Cytophagales bacterium | reverse complement strand
GTTAGCGTATCGGTGACCGATGCCGACGGTAACGTGCTGTATAAAGGGCAGTTAAAACAGCGTAACGGCCAATACCTGGAAAAACCGGCAGCCCTATTTAACTTCAACAACCTGCCCGATGGTGAGTACAAACTCACCGCCGAAGCCGACGCCTGGTATTACAGCCAAAACCTAACTGTAAACGGCAACGAATTGACCCTGCACGAGCAGTCGGCCAGTCAATTGAGTTTGCCAACCATAGCCGCATACGCGCCCAACAAAATTGAGGTAACGATGTTGGCGCAGAACGTAAAAAGCCTGAACGTATGGCTCTACAACGCCAATAATGAACTGGTTTACGACAGTGTGCTGGCCGGTGGCCGGGGCCGTTTTGACCTCAACAGTCTGCCCATCGGTGATTATAGCCTGACAATCGGCTCAACAGACAAGCAATTCATCCGGTCTGTCAGCGTCGTAAAGTAACGCAGTAAAACCCGTGCATCAGCCACTCGGACGGCCAATAGCGTGGGTTACCAAAAACGCAACGCCCGGCATCTTCACCAATGCCGGGCGTTTTTGTGGGTTATAGCCAGCCCCGTCGCTTGAAATAAAGGATCATACTGACTGCAACAATCGCCATGAAACCCAGCACCATAAAATAGCCATAATGCCATTTTAGCTCCGGCATATTGTCGAAATTCATGCCGTAAACACCCACAATAAAGGTCAGCGGCATAAAAATAGCCGAGAAAATAGTCAGCGTTTTCATCACTGAGTTCATCCGGTTACTTACCGTTGAGAGATAGACTTCCATCAGGCTATGGATGATTTCACGGTATGAATCTGCCGTTTCGATCAGTTGCATCACGTGGTCGTGCAGATCGCGCAGGAAAGGCAGCGTCTGGGGTTGTATTAATACCGATTCGTCGCAGAGAAGCGTAGTAATCATCTCGCGCAGGGGCAGGACATACCGTCGGGTCAAGGCGAGTTCGCGTTTAAGGCCGTAAAGGATCGAGAGTGTTGTTTGTTCGGCCCGGTTGCGGATAATCAGGTCTTCCTGCTCGTCGAGACTACCACCGATGGCCTCCAACGCCAGAAAATAGTTATCAACTACCACATCCATCAGCGAATACAGCAGGTAGTCAGCGCCGGCCCGACGCGTTTTACCGGCCCCGGCTTCGATGCGGGCCATCATCGGCTCAAAAATATCGGCAGTACGCTTTTCCTGAAACGAAATCAGAAAATTATGCCCCAGCACAAAGCAGATATGCTCGGCATCTACGTCCATCGTTTGCTGATCGCAGTAAAGCATTTTCATCGTCACGAACAAAACCGTGTCGTTATACTGCTCTAATTTGGGCTTTTGTTCGGTGTTGGCAACGTCTTCGAGCAACAGCGGATGTAGGTGAAATTGTTGCCCAATACGCTCAACCACAGCCGGTTCGTGAATCCCATCTACATCAATCCAGGTAACGTGCGGGGCTTCGGTATGCGGCAGCTTGCAAAGACTTATTTTGCCCGAATCGTCAACGTGATAATGGGCTTCGTTGTATTCAATGCGCTTAAGTTTAGTGGCGTGTTCGATTTCCTGCCCAACGTAGGTAATGGTTCCGGGCGAAGTGCCGAGTGCTTTTTGGGAAGTTTGATACCGGCGTTTTTTGCTCATTGCAACCAATTTTGTGCAATTTACGGCGATATGACTGTTGAAACCATCCTCGCTCACCTCCGTCAAGACCCCGTTCTGGCCGACATTATTGCCGAAACGCCCGCACCCAAACTCGCTGACAGTGACTGGCGCGACGATTTATACTTGGCCCTGCTCGAAAGCATTGTCTCGCAGCAGATTTCGGTGAAAGCTGCCAATTCTATTTTTCGCAAATTCAGGTTATTGTTTTCCGACGGCTACCCCGCCCCGGCGCTGTTGCTGCGCAAAACCGAGACCGAATTACGCAGCGCGGGGCTGTCGTTTCAGAAAATTGGCTATCTGCAAAACGTGGCCGCGTTTGCTCAGGCCAATTCGACGGATTTGGAAACAATGCTGGCAAAAACCGACGACGAGATTATCCAATACCTCACCCCAATTAAAGGCGTTGGTCGCTGGACGGTGGAGATGCTACTGATGTTTGTGCTGGACCGGCCCGACGTGTTTCCGGTTGACGATCTGGTGATTCGGCAAAAGATGATGAAAGCCTACCCCGATTTGACTGCCGATTTGACAGGCCGCGCCCTCGTCAAAAAACTGCACGAAATCGCCGAACCCTGGCAACCATATCGCACAGTAGCGTGCCGGTATTTATGGCGGTGGGGAGCAGTGAAAAATTAAACGTAATGGCCGGACTACCCAGCCATTACGTTTAATTTTTCGCTGTTTGTTCGCAGCCGCAGCCTTTGCCGCAACCCGCTTTTTTCAGGCTCAGGCTTTGATAGGCCCGCCAGGCGAGATAACCGACGGCAGCGGCAAAAATCAGGACGATGATGAGCGTTTGCATATACTGTACAGACGCTTATTTGCGTCTCCTACAAATCAACAGCCATTTACTCCCAACCGTTCCGGGCGGCCAACTGCGCGATGTGCTGGTAATGGTGTTCGCCGTGCCAGGCATAATTGGCGATCACTTCGCGGAGGGTAAACGTCCGCATCGCTCCGGGATGGTAGTACGTTCTCGTTAATTCACTCTCAGTCAACCCGTTAAGAATAACTACCCAGCGTTGGTGCAGGTTGCGGAGAATCACCAGTGAAACAGCCGCATCGGTCTGCGAATCGGGCAGTTTGGCCCAGGCATCCTGTTCGTAGGGTTTGATGGTCGGACTTTCTTCGGTCAGGGCCAGCTTGGTACGAACGTAAGCGTTGATGTGGCTGTCGGCCAGGTGATGCACCACCTGCCGCACCGTCCAGCCGTCGGGCCGGTACCGGGTGTCTAATCGGTCGTCGCCCCATTTGCCTGTGAGTTCGGTCAGGCGGATAGGCAGTTGGTTGATGGCCGCAATATGTTCGGCAGTCAGGTCGGCAGTGTAGGGTGCGTGTCCGTACACAAATTCGCCGGTAGGAAACGATAAAGTGTTCATAGTTTGAGAGCTATAACGTTGATTATGACCAGTATTTATGAATGACGCTCAATAGTTCAGCCTGCACAGGTATGCATCCGGCAACCACATCGCCCCGAAACAGAAACTCATCGCCACCCTGAAAATCAGTCACGATACCGCCTGCTTCCTGCACCAAAAGCACCCCGGCAGCCATATCCCACGAGTTGAGGTTGAACTCATAAAATGCTTCGAACCGCCCGCAGGCCACGTTTGCCAGGTCAATGGCTGCCGAGCCCATCCGGCGCAGGCCGTGCGTTCCCTGCATGAGCGTTTCTAAGATTTTCAGGTACTGGGCCATCTGATCGAATTTGTAGTAGGGAAACCCCGTCGAGAGCAGGCTTTCGCTCAGACTTTTGGCGGGCGAGACATGAATCGGTACGTCGTTGCAAAACGCCCCGCCCCCTTTCCAGGCCGCAAAACATTCGTCGCGGTTGATGTCATAAACCACGCCAGCCAACGGCGTTTTGCCCTCTGCCAGGCCGATGCTTACCGAAAAAATGGGTAGCCCGTGAATAAAATTACTCGTTCCATCAAGTGGGTCAATAATCCAGTTCAGGGCTGTTTCGTCAGGAACGGTCTTAGTGGTGTCTTCTTCGGTGATAAAACTGGCCTCGGGCAGCAGTTTGGCGAGCCGGGCCACAATCATTTCTTCGGCGGTTTTGTCCACGTAAGAAACCAAGTTATTGGTGCCTTTGTACTCGATGGCATCGCGGGTAAACGCCTTGCGTTCATGCAAAATAAAAGCCCCGGCTTCGCGGGCGGCTGTGGCAATGTGAGTAGTGAGGGTTTGCAGGTCAGTCATTTTTTAAACGCAGGGATTACAGAGATTTACGCAGAGATTCAGAGGTTTGTTGACGCACAAGCTGACGACTCGGCATCGGCCCGAATTGCGCTACGCATCGGATTAACAGCGTCAGGGCCAGAATAGTATCGGCACCGCCCGGAACCCGGCTTAACACAGCTCCGACGATGATGAGCAGTGCCGTTACGCCAAAGTACTGCCGCTTTCGCACTGGCGTAGCCCGTTTATTGGTAGCCCAGAAAATCAGCGGCAGGTGTAACGGCATTAGCCAAAGCAGGGTTGAGTTCCAGGCCGTTACGCCGTGATCGGTAGCCACCCAGAGCAAAAACAGCAACCAGCCGCAAAGGCCCACAAAACCAAACAGCAGCCGGTCGAGCCAGACCAGCCCCGACGCTTGCCCGGCCTGTTGCCGCCGGTATTGCTGCACCGTCAGCCAGCCCACCAACAGCCCCAGCACGGCAAAAACGAACTCCGGGAAGAGCACAATGGGCGGTGTTTTTTTAGCAATATCGGCCTGGATAAACAACGGGCTTTCGTCGCTGACGGCGGCAATAGTCTGTCCGTTGGGTTGCCGGATCAGGGCGCGGGCGAGTTGGTCGTGCAGGTTATTGGGCAGATACATGGCCCGCCAGGCACCGGCCCGTTCGTCGGCGGGTGCACCGAGGGCGAGGTTCATACCGAATCGTTCCCAGGGTTTTTCACCCAGATAATCATTCATCCACTGCCGAAACGTCTTGGTCGAATCCAGTACGTTCTGGAACAGCAAACTGTCGCTCGTGGCCTGCATCAATCGGTCGCGGGGGCGGGTAGCACAGTTATCATAGTAGAATCGGTAGGAATACAATCGGTTTTCGGGACGATAATTTTCTTCGAGCAGGTCATATAGCCGTTGCTTCTGCCGGAGTGAGAAATTCAGGGTCTGCTCCCGAACGCTCCGGTTGGTCTGCTGATAATAGTACAGTACCTGATACAGATTATGAGCCGAGATATGGTAAGGCAGTGTGCCCCGCAGGAACTTGAGTATGAAATAATCGGCATCATAGTCAAATCCGCCGTAGCTATAATTTCGGTCTAAGCCCATGACGGGGTCTTGAATGCGGATTTCGGTATGACCGAACGACGACGATATGTCCTCATTACCCGGCCCGTAGGTTATCAGACTCACGCGGGCCGAGGGCGAGAGTTGCTGGGCTTGGGTAGTGCAAAGTGAAGAATGAAGAATGAAGAGTGTTGTGGCCACCCCCAACCCCCTCCTGAAACAGAAGGGGGCTTTCCAAAGCCTTCGGCTTTGGCCCCAAACGGTAAAGCCCCGTCCTGATTTAGGAGGGGGTTGGGGGTGGTCTACCGCCAGTCTATTCACTCTCTTCGTCATCACCCCGTTTGTAGTAATCGCTGCTTTTTTCCCGTTTCCCATCTGATTTACTGATTTCGCTGCCCTGCACACAAATAACGATTTCGCCTTTGATGGGTTTGGCGGCAAAATAAGCGATTAGTTCCGACAAACTGCCCCGCGCCGTTTCTTCAAACAACTTGGTTAGTTCGCGACTCACGCTGGCCGGTCGGTCGGGGCCAAGCACCTCGGCAAATTGCCCCAGCGTTTTGAGCAACCGATGGGGTGATTCGTAGAAAACCATCGTGCGCTCTTCGACTACCAACTGACTCAAACGCGTCTGACGCCCTTTTTTATGGGGCAAAAACCCCTCGAAGGTAAAGCGGTCGTTGGGCAAACCAGAGTTGACCAACGCCGGTACAAACGCCGTTGGCCCTGGCAAACACTCCACCAAAACGCCCTGCCGGATGCACTCGCGCACGAGCAGAAAGCCGGGGTCTGAGATGCCGGGCGTACCCGCGTCCGAGATCAGAGCAAGGGTTTTACCACCTTTAACCTGCTCCACCACGCGCTGCACAGTCTGATGTTCGTTAAAAATATGGTAACTCTGCAACGGTTTGCTGATACCAAGGTGCCGCAGCAACACGCCCGACGTGCGGGTGTCTTCGGCCAGAATGACATCAGCAGTTTGCAGGATTTTGATGGCCCGCAACGTTATATCATCCAAGTTGCCGATGGGCGTAGGAACGAGGTAGAGTTTCACACCAATTTATCAATGGCTTCGGCTAATTTTCGGTCTTTGGCCGTCACGGTGTTGCCTTTATCGTGCGTATAAAGGTCAATCGTGACCTGATTATACACGTTTGACCACCAGGGATGATGATCCATTTTTTCGGCGGCTAAGGCCACGCGAGTCATAAAGGCGAAGGCTTCCGAAAAATCCGTAAATTTGAATGTCCGGGTCAGTTTGTTATCCTGTTCGTTCCACATAAGAGTAGGGCGGAGTTGCACTCCGCAGTCAAATTAAATAAAGCAGATAGACCGCCTGCCGGTTTCACGCTGCAATCAAATAAACTACATTTAACTACGGAGTACAACTCCGCGTTACTTAAAATGATGCGTTTACAAGACAAAGTTGCGATTATCACGGGTGGGGCCCGGGGCATCGGTAAGGCTGCCGCCGAGGTATTTACCCGCGAAGGAGCCACCGTTATTATCTGGGATATGCTCGACGAGGGCGAAACAACCGCCAAAACCCTGCGCGACGCGGGCCACCGGGCCGAGTTCACGAAAATCAGCGTCACCGACGTGCCAGCCCTCGAAGCAGCCGCCCGCGATATTGTGGGACGATACGGCCAAATTGACATCCTGATTAACAACGCCGGTATCACCCGCGACAAATCATTGCTGAAAATGAGCCATTTAGACTGGCAACAGGTGATTGACGTAAACCTGACGGGTGTGTTTAACTGTACCAAAGTGGTGGCTCCCTACATGGTCGAGAAACGGTATGGGCGCATCGTCTGCACGTCGTCTATCGTGGGCGTTCATGGTGCATTTGGGCAAACCAACTACTCGGCGGCTAAGGCGGGCATTATCGGCATGGTGCATACGTGGGCCAAAGAACTCGGCGGTAAAGGCATCACCGTCAACGCGGTAGCACCCGGCTACACGGCCACTGATATGACCGATGCTATGCCCGATGAGGTGAAACAGGCCGCTATAAAAACCATTCCGATGGGCCGAATTGGTCTCCCCGAAGATATCGCCCATGCCTATTTGTTTCTGGCTTCCGACGAATCGTCGTTCGTGAGTGGGCAGGTGCTGGGTGTGAATGGCGGTCAGGCTATTTAAGTACTTATCTAACAAGACAATGAAAAACTTAACACGATCACTGATAATCAGCCTATTAGGTGCATTGATTTTTTCAGTTGATGCCAGTGCCCAGACTGCTCCTCTGAAGGCAGGTTATTTGTATCCGGTCACAACGGGCGTTCCGGCAGGCAAAACGGTGTATATCTGCGGCATGAAACCCGTTGATAATCAGGGGCAATTAGTGGGGCCGGGCAACCTCACGGCCCAGATTCAGCAGGTGTTTCAGAATATCACCGCTTCGCTGGCAACCGTTGGCATGACCCGGCAAAACATTGTGCAGATAAACTACCGGCTCAAAACCAACCCCGACAAGGCCGGGGGTGATACCGACAAGAACACGCTGACGCAGGTATCAACGGCATTTTTCGACAAAGTGGGGGTTTCCCGGCTATCCGAAACGAAGACTATCCCGGTCGTTAATCGCAGCGATGTGCTGATTGAGATTGAAGTGATTGCCGCAAAGTGAGCTTTGTCAGTTTGTGAGTCTCAACGATTGCCAGGTGATGAGTTGCCACTTTCCGTTTCGCCGGGCGTAGGCATCCGTATATTTCAGCTTGAGATTGGTTGACGCGCCGTTAGTAGTCAGTTTAATCAGACAAACGCCGTTGATAAACGCTACATCGCCGTACAAACGCACCTTTTGTTCGGTCACGTCAATCTGCTCATAAACCGATTTTCCATCCCGGATGCTTTGAATGTACGCCTGTTTATTATCAGTGTTGCCATTAGAGTGGGTGTAAACCAGGTCGTCAGCTAAAAGTTGGCCAAGCGCGTCATAATCACGGCTGACCTGCGCGGCAAAGCGCTGCTTTTCTGCGGTAACAACGGCTTGTTCGTCGGCAGACTGGGCGCGGGCAAGCAACGCAAAACCCAGCAGAAAAAGGGTGAGAAGGGATTTCATAAAGATTGGTTTTTTAATCGTAAAAGACGCGTCGTTGCGTCTTTACTGTTTCCAGACCGATTCAATGCGCCAGGCTGACACGTTTCGCAGCCCTGAACCGAAAAATAACACACCCCGACTATCGGGACGGGCGAATAACTGACTCGTCATGGTCAGTAAGCCATCGTTGGCGAAGACCTCTACCGACGACCGATCTACCCAAATATCGAGTTTTACGCGCCCGTTTTGTGGTTTTAGCGGGGCCGTAAACCGCCCCGGAAAGTTCTTGCTGAAATTAACAATGCCCGATTTTGTTCGGTCAACGTACAGTAATTGCAGGGCCGGGTCATAGCCAATGGCGGTTTCCTCCCTGATTTTTACTGCCGACGGTTCGCCGGGCAGCGGGTCGGTTCGGCGCAGGCGCACACCAAACGGATTATCAGTTTCGGCCTCGATGGTAATTCGGTAGCTGTCACCGCCAATGCTGGCGGCCTGAATTTGAGCGTTCAGGTCGTCGGCTCCGGTTCCCTGCCACACAAATTTATCGGTCAGCAACTGGGTAAGCTGCGTTACCGGCACCTGCCGCAGTTCATACCCGTTGGTTAGCGATTTCACCAAGCGCAACTCGCGCGGTATGGTCATGGCCCCTCTAAATGGCGATGTGGGCAGGTCGTTGGCGTACTGCCAGTTGTTCATCCAGCCGAGTGAGATCGTGCGGGGCGTGTTCTGAAAGGTAATGGCTGCGTAATAATCTTTGCCGAAATCCACGAACCGGATACCCGATTTGCGCTCCGGCTTGAAGGTTTTCCCATCGAAATCGCCCACAAAATACTGCATCCCAGAGCCGCCAGCCGCCCCGCCCCCGCCCATAGAAAGGAGCAGTAGCCATTTTTTCTGCGACGTACCTTCTACCCAAACCTCCGTTAGATCAGGGCATTCCCAGATGTTGGCCGTTGTTTCGGTCGTGGTAAACTCACCGAGTTTAGCCCACTTTTTTAGATTCGCCGAGCCGTAGAACTGCACAATTTTTTCGGTCGGTAACACCACCGCCATTATCCATTGAGTGGTGGCGGTGTGCCAAAACACCTTGGGGTCGCGGAAGTCCTTCTTTTCCAGATCAATCACCGGATTCTGATTGTATTTCGTCCAGGTGCGGCCTTTGTCCAGACTATACGCAACGGCCTGACTTTGGTTGCCTTCGCGGTGCGCGGTGTAAATGGCTACCATTGGGGCCAAGGCCCCGGCTCGCCCGAAACCGCTGGTGTTGGCTTTGTCAATCACGCAACTGCCCGAAAACATCATCGTGCCATCGGCATCAACAGCCAAAGCCACCGGCAGTTCGCGCCAATGCACCAGGTCGCGGCTCACGGCGTGGCCCCACGACATATTACCCCACCGGATACCGAGCGGATTATGCTGATAAAACAGGTGGTATTCACCCTCAAAAAACACCAGACCGTTGGGGTCGTTGAGCCAGTTTTGCCGGGCCGAAAAGTGATACTGGGGCCGAAACTGTTGCGTATAGGCGGTATCGCTCTGGCCCACAGCAGGGAGTAGAACGCAGAGAGCAAGCAGAATCGGGAACAGGAACCGGTTTTTCATCAACTTATGACTGGCAACTACAAACAGCGAACCTAAAACACCTCTTTGGCAATCTTCATCACATTATCAGCCTTTCCCATCGTGTAAAAGTGCAGCACCGGCGCACCGCCCGCTATCAGTTCCCGGCATTGATCAATGCACCATTCCACGCCCACCTGCCGGGCCTGTTGGTCGGTTTCGCAACCCTGAACGGCTTTTTGTAGCGTTTCGGGCATTTCGAGGTGAAACAGCCGGGGCAAGATATCGAGTTGTTTGCGCGTACTCAACGGTTTCAGACCGGGAATAATCGGAATAGTAATGCCGTGTTGCCGACATTTTTCCACGAAGTCAAAATACTTGGCGTTATCAAAAAACATCTGCGTCACCAAGTAATCGGTGCCGCGCTCAATTTTCCGCTTCAGGTACTCAAAATCAATGTCATGGTCGGCGGCCTCGAAGTGTTTTTCGGGATAGGCCGCTGCCCCGATGCAGAAATTACTGGGAGCCATCGGCGTGTCTTCTTCGTGCAGATACCGGCCCTGATTCATGTCGGCCACCTGCTGAACGAGTTCGCCGGCGTAGGCATAGCCGTTTTCTTTAGCTTTGAAATCTTTGAAGGGTTTGGCCGGGTCTCCGCGCAGCACCAGCACGTTGTCAATACCGAGGTAGTGCAGATCAATCAGAAAGTCTTCGGTTTCGTCGCGGCTAAACCCGCCACACAGCACGTGCGGCACGGGATCAATGCCAAAACGGTGCATAATGGCCGAGCAGATACCAACGGTTCCGGGGCGTTTGCGGGTCACTATTTTCTGGATCGTGCCGTCGGGCAGCGTCCGTTCGAGATATTCTTCGCGGTGGTAGGTTACGTCAATAAACGGCGGCTTAAATTCCATCAGCGGCTCAATGTTGTCGAGCAAACTTTTGAGCGAGTCGCCTTTAATCGGCGGGATCACTTCGATAGAAAAAATGGGCTTGCCGTTGGCGTTACGGATGTGTTCGGTGATTTTAGTCATGTATCCAGCAGATTTTGCCAGTCGTCGCGGCTAATGCCTGCTTGTTTAAGAATTCGGTCTAACAAAACTACGCCAATATCGCCCTGATGCGGATTGGGAATAACGAGCTTTAGCGGGCCTTTTACCATGAATTGATGTTTGCCGTCTGATTCAGGGCCGATAAAGCCAGTCAATCGTGCTGGTTTTAAATCAGAACGGGCTAATTAGATGAAGCGGGGTCATAATCAGGCCGTTTCGAGAACAGCGTTGAGATTTGTCCCGTCCAGAACAGGCAGCGAATATCCGTGCCGAATCCCCAACAGTAACCACCCCTCCAGTACATCAATAAGTTGCTGTCAACAATCTTCGAGGGTATCGCCGTAGGCCACGATACCGGCAAAACCGGGTATTTCGGCAAAGAATGTATTGTCTTCCAGTCTGTAATGGGCCAGTTTCAGTGCCGCCCCCAAATATTCAGCAATCATAGCCTGTCAAAGGGTTTTCATGTCAATCACAAATCGGTATTTGACATCTGATTTGAGAATGCGGTCGTAGGCTTCGTTGACGTCGCTCATGCCAATAACCTCCACGTCTGACACAATGTTGTTGGCCGCGCAGTAATCCAGCATTTCCTGGGTTTCCTGGATGCCGCCAATCATTGATCCCATAATGCTGCGCCGTTTAGAAATCAGTTTGGCCGCCCCAACCCGGCTATCTTCGGGCGGTATCCCAACCAGCAGCATCTTGCCGTCTAAACGGAGCAGGTCAAGAAATTTGTTCAGGTCATGCACCGCAGCCACTGTATTGAGGATAAAATCGAAGTGATTGCGCAGCGGCTTCATCTGCTCTTTGTCGGTTGTCAGCACAAAGTGATGTGCGCCTAAGCGTTTGGCATCGGCTTCCTTATCAGGCGACGTACTGAGCATCGTTACCTCGGCCCCGAACGAAGCCGCGAATTTAACCGCCATGTGGCCCAACCCGCCCAACCCCAACACCGCTACTTTGTGGCCCTTGCCCACGCCCGCAAACCGTAATGGAGAGTAGGTGGTGATACCGGCGCATAACAACGGCGCAACGGCTTCTAACTGCGTGGTGAATGGAATGTGCAGGGCGTATTTTTCGTCAATGACGTAGTTGGCCGAGTAGCCACCAAACGTGGGCGTAACGCCGTCGCGGTAGTAGCCGTTGTAAGTCGGGGTCATACCATAATCACAATATTGTTCCAGACCGTCTGTGCAGGCCGGGCAGGTTCGGCATGAATCCACAAAAACGCCCACGCCAGCCAGTTCGCCAACAGCAAACTTGGTTACGTCGCTACCAATGGCTGTTATTAGCCCCACAATCTCATGGCCGGGAACAATAGGATACATCGCCGGCCCCCACTCGCTGCGGGCCATGTGGATATCGGAGTGGCACACGCCACAGTACAGAATGTCAATCAGTACGTCAGACGGGCCAACGTCGCGTCGTTCAAAACGAAGGGGGGCAATCGGCGACGTTTTACTGTCGGCTCCATAGCCATTTACGGTCATCATGGTTTATTGAAGAAATTGAGGGGTTTTGTTTCCACGAAAATACGTCTCTTCAGGAAGGTTTCTTACTGTGGCTTGATACGGATTTTAGCCTTGCCGAGGGCTGCGAAATGATAGCAGTTCAACCTGACTTTCGATGATTCGATAATACAACACGGTGTTGCGGTTGATGGGACTCGTACAATTCTTCCATTATTGATATTTCTGCATCACGTCGGCCATCGGGCGCACCCGCCCCGCATTGGCATCGGCAACACCAGCCCGGATAGCTGCCTGATCGTCAGGCGATAACGTGGGTCAGAAGTCAGTTGTCGTGATTGCGTGTTTTGCCAGAATCGTGTTGAGGGCGTTCAGAAATTGATCGTCCTCAACTGAGTCTATCAAACGATGAATATTTATTTTGATTACCTCGGTTGTCATACCTGTTTTATTTTCACGAAAATACCACTTTTCAGAACACTTCGCGCTTCAATTTATCAATCACTTCCTGCTGCGTTTTGGTAAAATGAGACCGTTCGGCGGTTTCGGCCAGCAGCGTGTTGGGCGGGTAAAAACTGTGGGTTGCGTAGCTATCGGCGTAGAGTTCAAACCGTTGCCGAGCCAGCAGGTTGTGCGTACCAGGCCGCTGCCGAAACGCCCGCAAAGCCGCAATATCAATGTCGGCGTGGGCTACTAAGCTCTCGCCATAACCGGCTTCGGCTAGCACCATGCCTTTGGGATCAACGAGTTTGGAGCCGCCATTCGTCGAGTTTTCGGGGAGGGCGGTGCCGGTCAGCCCGGCTGCATTTGCCGATACCACGTAGGCCATATTTTCGGTAGCGCGGGCCAGTTTTGCCACATCTTTCTGGGTCAATAATGGCGAACTGATTTCGGCAGTTGAGTGCAGAAAAATCTCCGCCCCGCGCATGGCTAAACACCGGGCCACTTCGGGAAAAAGTATCTCCTCACCGGCGATACACGCTAAATTGCCGATATTGGTTTTGACCACCGGAAACACTGCATCGTAGCCGTAAGCGTCTAAATAATAGGCCCAAACGTCGTGCGGAGTCGGGGTTGAGAACGCATTGAGCCGCCGGTAGCGCAGGAGGAGGTTGCCGTTTGGCCCGATGATAAAACTGGTCTGAAAATAGAGTTCAGGGAAGTGCGGGTCTTGTTCGTAGGCGTTGCCAGAGAAATAAATCTGTTGCCGTTGCGCCATCGCGCCGAGGGCTTCATACACCCGTCCGTCTATTTCCAGCGCGGCTTTGGTAGCCCAGCCCTCAAGGGTTTCGCCCATCGGGAAGCCAGTCAGAAAATGCTCCGGCACCACCACCAGCAGCGTGTCTCGCCCAATAACATTGATACTGGCGATAATCTGCCGCTCCACTCTCTCAACAGTCCGCAGCATCTGGGTTTCTGCTTCGGCCCGGTCGGTACAGGCGTTTACGGGTTGGCAAGTTAGTTGAAGAGCAAGGGCTTTGTACATGATGTAATGATAGTAACGCGGGGCTGTTGCAACGCGGCAAGATAAGAACAATACTGGTTTTTGGTTGGTAGTTAATGGTTTGTAGTTCGTGGTTCGTAGTTTTCGGCCATCAAAAGGGTGTTGTCTCCCCGCAATACACGCGTTTGTTACAACCACAAACCACAAATCACAAACCAATATGCCCGTTGACGTACTCTGCATTGCTGCCCATCCCGACGATATTGAAATGACCTGTGCCGGTACCGTGCTGTCGCTCGTGGCTCAGGGCCGTAGCGTGGCCGGTGTTGACCTCACGCGGGGCGAACTCGGTACCCGTGGCACACCCGCCATCCGGGCCGCCGAAGCCGCCGAAGGCTCGCGGATTATGAAACTCTCGGCCCGCGAAAACATGAATTTCCGCGACGGTTTTTTCTGCAATGACGAAGCCCATCAACTCGCCCTGATTGCCGTTATCCGGTACTACCAGCCAAAAATTGTGCTGACCAACACCCCCGATGACCGCCACCCCGATCATGGCCGGGCCGCCGACTTAGTGAACGATGCCTGTTTTTACGCGGGCCTTCGGCAGATAAAAACCGTCGGTAAGGATGGTTTGCCGCAGGCAGCACACAGGCCCGGTTACGTGTATAATTTTATTCAGGATCGCTCGCTCACGCCCGATTTTGTGGTCGATATTACGCCGTATTGGGACCGCAAGATTGACGCTATAAAAGCCTACAAAAGCCAGTTTTTTAACCCTGACAGTGCTGAACCTCAAAGTTATATATCGGGTGAGCCGTTTCTAAAATTTTTAGAAGCCCGCACCCGCGAACACGGCCACCGGATTGGCGTGGAGTTTGGCGAAGGCTTCGTAACGCGCCGGATGTTGGGCGTGACCGATCTATTTCAGTTGGTGTAAGCATCCTGTTAAACAAAAAGCCGATGTCCTGATTAGCAGGGCATCGGCTTTTGCGTTAGTCAAAAAATACGCTGCTCGCTGTTCGGTAGGTATTGCAATGGGCGTCAACAATGTCGGCAAGGCGCGGTGAGTACCCTCCCCCCATCGAAACGGCAATGGGTAAACCGAGCCGCCGGGCCTGCTCAAACACAAACAAATCTCGCTGGCGGCACCCCTCCCGCGAGACCGCCAGTTTCCCCAATCGGTCGGTAGTAAGAATATCAACCCCGGCCACGTAAAACAGAAAATCGGGCTGCACACGCCGGAGCAAAGCGGGTAGCGTGTCGGCCAATGTGTTCAGATACAGCGTGTCGTCAGTACTGGTGAGTAGTTCAACGTCTAAATCTGACTGCTCTTTATGAAGCGGATAATTGGCTGCACCGTGCATACTGAACGTAAACACCCGTGCTTCATTCTGAAACATCACCGCCGTTCCGTTACCCTGATGCACGTCTAAATCAATCACCAGAATCTGCCGGGCCAATTGATTTTCCAAGAGATAATGAGCCGCCACACCTACGTCGTTAAGCAAACAAAACCCTTCGCCCCGATCCGGGAAAGCGTGATGGGTGCCACCGGCTACATTCAGGGCCACACCGTCGCGTTGGGCAATCCGGGCGCAGTCAATGGTTCCCTGCGTTATCATCCACTCGCGTTTTATGAGCGTTTCGGTAAGGGGAAATCCAATCCGGCGCATCATTGTGGCCGAAACCGTGAGCGTCTGTAACTGCCGGACGTACTCTGCTGCGTGAACACCCAGTACCCAACGGTCTTCGACGGGCGCGGGCGAAAAAAAATTATCGGGTGTGCAGGTGCCTTCATACAGCAATTGCTCAGGAATGAGTTCGTACTTACTCATCGGAAAACGGTGCGGCTCGCCGGTTGAACTCACCGGCAGGGGCAAACAATAAATCGGGTCATGAGCAATCTGGAGCATTGTGGCTGTGTGACGCAGAACCGTTGGCTAAGGTCTAAGAATTGTTGACTGTACGTCATAACTCAGAGCCGGGCATAATCGTTATCTTTCTACCCCGAATTGCAAAAACACGTCATCAGCTATGATTTTCGAACTCCCCACCGGCCCACACACAGCACCACTCGAAATTTTAGACACGCAGGTTTTATGGCGGTCGGCACCGGGTCAGGCTGGCACAACACAACCCGACAAAACGCATACTGGCGCACCGCGTTCATGGCTGGCGGTGCAGTTTTTGTGCCGAAAAGCCGCCAACCGCCCCGCCGAACGGCTCAACCTACCCCCATTATCCTGGTTCGATGCCGGTCAGTTACAGCGGTTTACTCAAGCTTTAGCCACCGCCCACCACCCAGCCACGTGCCAAACCGACCTGCCCGATGCGGGCCTGCGCCCAACAACTGTATACCCGGCTGTGGGAAACATTTTGCCGGGGTTAAAACGTAAACCCGCCCGAACCTAGCAGGCTGGGCGGCCCTGATAGCCGTCTTCGATTTTTATAACACCCTCTGAATCAGCCCCTCCCCTACCCGTTTGACCTCGCCTACCAGCGCAGGCCAGAACCGGCTAAATGCATCGCCGATGGTCTCATAGTGCGCAGTGAAATCCAGAATCACGGTATCTAAGCCCGATGGGAAAGCCGTTCGACGCGACAGTCCTGTCAACGACCGATCAACGCCGTCGGTGGTTTGGTAATGCGCCAACCAATCGTACCGAATCATGGAGGTCAACATTCGGTTTGCCGGTTCGGGCAATCGGTCGGTATTATGCAGGAGCGTATTCTGGAAATAGGGTACGAACTCAGCCAGGGGTTGGCCGGTGAGTTCAACAAACCGAACGGCCAGAAAATGATCAAAAAACACATCAACGGCCACACCCGCATATTTGTGGCAACGCGGGCGAAGCAACGTTCTGACGGCGGCCACGTCGGCGTGAGCATCGGTAAAGGAGTCAATAGCCCGGTGTAGCCGCACACCGAGGAGTTCGTCGGGCAGCAGAGCATGGCGCGGGTGGTCGGGGTTGCCTTTGATAAAATCGCCCGCAAAATTACCGATCAGCACACCGTTGTTACGGCCAAGCGGAGTTAATTCCGACAGATACCCATGCGCCAGAATGTTCATTGGGAGGGCGGTGTGGTGGTTTTCAGGGGTGGATCGGCCAGTAGTGTAACGCCTTCTGTTGGCACGTAGCGCACGACATTCACGCCAAACCGACGCAAAAAATCAACGCCTTCGTCGTTGGGAATCCCTTTGTACTGCGCGTATGAATGAAGAAAAATCACCTGCTCAATTTTCATCGTGTAGATCGTCCGGGCGCAGGCGATGCACGGCGAGAGCGTGACATAAAGCGTAGCTCCGGCAACCTCAGAACCGTTTTTGGCGGCATAGAGAATGGCGTTTTCTTCGGCATGAAGGGCCAATGAACACGAGCCTTTCGAGTCACGGGGGCAACCCACATCCGCAAATTCTTCGTCGCAGTTGTGCGTACCGGGGGGCGGGCCGTTGTAGCCGATGGAAATAATGCGCGTGTCTTTAGTCAAAACCGCCCCCACCTGCGCCTTGATGCAATGCGAACGTTTGGCAAGATTCACGGCCAACTCCATAAAAATATCGTCGAAACGAGGCTTCATAATTCAGTGGTCAGTTATCAATGAACAGTTACCAATGAGCAATTATCAATCAGAGCCTGGTCATTGATAATTGCTCATTGATAACTGTTCATTGGTCGTTGCAAAAATCCTCGCCAGCGGGTCTTCATCGGTTGCCGGAGCAAACGTCTGCCCGGTCACAGTCTCGAACAACTCCACGTAGCGGGCGGCAATCTGGGCTACCCATTCGTCAGTCATTTCTGGCACAACTTGTCCTTCTTTCCCCTGAAATCCGTTAGCAATCAACCACTCACGCACAAATTCTTTTGATAACTGGCGTTGCGGCAGACCGGCAGTCTGATTTTCGGCGTAGGTATCGGCGTAAAAATACCGCGACGAATCGGGCGTGTGCACTTCATCAATCAGGTAAATCTGCCCGTCGCGTTGCCCAAATTCGTACTTTGTATCTACTAAAATCAGGCCACGTTTTGCGGCCATCTCGGTGCCGCGCCCGAACAGAGCCAGGGCATAGTTTTCTAACTGACTGTACTCGGCTTCGTTCACAATACCTTGACTGATAATGGCTTCGCGGCTAATGTCTTCGTCGTGGCCTTCGTGGGCTTTGGTAGTGGGTGTGATAATGGGCGTTGGCAATCGGTCGTTTTCACGCAGGCCGTCGGGTATATTCACGCCACACAGCACCCGGTAGCCAAGTTTGTAGTGCCGCCAGGCGTGGCCAGCCAGATAACCCCGCACCACCATCTCAACCGGATACGGTTCGCAGCGCAGGCCGATGCTTACGTTGGGGTCTGGCACAGTCAGCAACCAGTTTGGCACCAGGTCGGTGGTGGCGCGTAGAAAGTAGGCCGCCGTTTGGTTTAGCACCTGCCCCTTGCCAGGAACGGGCCGGGGCAGCACCACATCAAAGGCAGAAATCCGGTCAGTGGCAACCATCACTACCCGATTGGGGAACGTATATACATCGCGCACCTTACCCCGGTAAAAGCCGGTCTGGTTTGGAAACGAGAAATTAGTTTCGGCAATTGGAATTGGCATTACAAAAAGGCTTTAAATTCTTCGATGGCAAGACCGGCAGCTTTACAAATACCAGCCATTTTAAACGAGTTAACTGGATTGTTTCGTGGAATTGTAAGAACATGAACTCCATTTGACATAATAATGTGCTTGCCTTGTCGAATAACGCTGAATCCTGCTTTTTAAAGAGTTTTTACGGCATCGAGATGGTTGACTCCGGGAAGTTTGGGCATGGTTAGGCAGCAATATCAACGTAGCGAACCTGACTACCGATTGTGACTGTCATTTCCTGGACAACGGATAAGTATTCCCGAATTGCGTCAGCAATATTCTCTAATGCTTCCTGCTGGGTGTCTCCCCGTGACCAACAACCCGGCAACCCCGGACATGACACGCTAAAGCCTTCTTCTGATTCCTGGATGACAACTTTGTATTGCATGAGGGTAGATTGTTTACAGTTTTTCGATCACGATGGCCGATGCCCCCCCGCCCCCGTTGCAGATACCGGCCACGCCGATTCGCCCGTTGTTTTGGGTCAGCACGTTGGTCAGTGTCGTTACAATTCTGGCTCCTGATGCACCGAGCGGATGCCCCAAAGCCACCGACCCGCCAAAGACGTTCATCTTGCTTTGCGGCACTTCCAAGACCTCACTGAATGCCAGTGCTACAACAGCAAAGGCTTCGTTGATTTCAAAAAAGTCAACGTCGGCAATCGTTAATCCAGCGCGTTTCAAGGCCAGTGGTACGGCTTTGGTTGGTGCGGTGGTGAACCATTGCGGTTCCTGTTCAGCATCGGCATAGCCCAGAATCCGGGCTATTGGTTTCAGGCCGAGTTCGTCGGCTTTCCGGCGGCTCATCAGAATTAGGGCCGAAGCTCCGTCGTTAATGGCCGACGCATTGG
>JBBRUV010000044.1:0-19032 GCA_038247465.1 Cytophagales bacterium | reverse complement strand
ATCAAAACCGTACGGGAGCGATGTTTTGGCCCGAAATGCGCTGTCGTCCCGGATTTGCAACACCGCCACGTCATACAGCGAGTTCGTGTGAACAACTTTTGCTTTATACGCTTCACCCTGACTGTCAACTACATAAACCGAGTCAGCATCCTGTATAATATGGTTGTTGGTTACTAAAAAACCATCCGGCGAAATCAAAAATCCCGATCCGGCGACTTGCCCCGGATTCGTTGCCAACGCCTTTCGCCGTGCGCCGAGGCCGTTCAGAATTTGAGTCTGCGATTTTTTGATTGTCTGGAGTTCCCGACGCAACGAGCTGTACTGTTGCTCCTGCTGATGACTATTACGATAGTATCGCAATAAAAAAAGACTGCCAAATGTCGAGACAACGGCTACCACAGCCGCCATTGCCAATATCGGGCGGTTGATGTTCCAGAACCGGCGCACCGTGGCAGTGGTTGGTTTAGTTGCTTTGCGAGTTGGTTGCGAGCCGTTGACCGCCTGCCCGTTTAGCGGTTTGGTTGGCTGGCTTCTGTACGCTTCTTCCCGTACCGTGCTCATATCCAGCTCGTTGTGTGCGCGGGTAAGGCGCTGCCGGAATAACTGCCGCTGCCCGTAGGTTTGCAGTGCCCGTTCAATATCTGAGTTGTCGTTGGCTTCCATCACTCCTTTATCGAGTTATTCTTCCTTATAAACGGAGAAGAATAATTTCTTCAACCGCATGAGGCACTTGTACTTCTGCGTTTTCGCGTTGTCGGTGTTGGTGTAGCCGAACTTGGCGGTAATGTCCTGCATGGTTAGGTGCCGGATATAAAAATCTTCCAGCAAGGTTCGGCAGGGTTCGCCAAGCCGGTCGAGCGAATCACTCATCAAGTCAAATTGTGCGTCGCGGGCTTCGTGTTCGGCCAGGTCAGTCTGTACCGATTCGGCCCACTCGCCCAGCATATAATCACCGCCACCAAATCCGCTTCGCCCTCGCCCGGTCAACTGCTTGAGCCATAACCGCCTGCTAACCGAGTACAGGTACGTTTTTAGCTGGCAGTTCAGTTCGAGCGACCCGGCAGACACTTTCTCATACAGCACCACCATTGCCTCCTGAAACACATCTTTCGCATCGTCTTCGGTGCCGCTGTTGGTCACAACTAAGTGCAACACCGTTGGAAAATAACGTTTGTAGAGTTGCGTCAGGGCTGCGTCTGAACCGGCGGCTAATCCGGTTAGTAATTCGTCGTCGGTCAAATTGACCCGTTGGCTGCGCGTCGTTGCCGATTGTTCATCGGTTTGGCTCATTAATTACGTCGGTTGTTAATACGAATTTGAAGCAATAGTAACCCAAAAAAAAGTTTTAAGAATAAATCAGAATCGTGGGTTACCTCTTGGGGTTTCCGGTATTAAGGGCGGTCTTATTGTTAAACGTTTTAAATACCCCAAATCATGAAAAGCATCGTAAAATCAGCTTTCTTCTTTATGGCGATGATCGCCCTTGCCACTTCTTGCCAGTCAAAGAAGACAGAAACCACTACTACCACTGATTCATCGGCTACGATGATGGGTGATTCTTCTGCATCAACAATGATGGGCGATTCAGCCTCATCAACGATGATGGGCGATTCAGCCACTACAGAAACTACGACTACGGTAGAGTCGGCGACGAAGTAATTCGCTAAGGCACAACTGCCGGTTCGTTACCAACATCGCGCAAGCACATTGTAGCCCCGCCCAAAAGCGGGGCTTTTTTATTTTTCCAACCGTTCTATCATTTCCAGACACGCCCGGCTGTTGTGATACGGGCATTTCCACATCGAAATCTTGTCGTTACCCGTCATACGGTGGTTTTCGTCCACACCCCAGAACCACTCGCCGTTATTGGTGTCGAGCAAGTATTTTTTGATAAATCCCCAACTTGTTTCGGCCTTTGTCAGAAAGTGTTTCTCGTTCGTGCGTTGATACGCGTTCATAAACCCAACCATTGCTTCGCTCATCACCCACCATGACCGTTCTCGGTTTAGGTGGCCGGTTTTTGGGTCAAGTTCATAATTCATGCCTCCGTCAGGGTCCAACCCCGATGCTGCGGCCCGCGCCATCTGCACCCCAACTGCGCGCACCGTTTTTTGCACCTGTTTGTCGTTCAGTACATCGGCGGCTTCGCAGAGTAACCATGAGGCTTCAATATCATGGCCGTAGCTGATGGCCGTTTGCCGAACGTTCCATGAATCGTCCATGAATAAGTTCATGTGGTAGGTTTTCGGGTCAATAATATGGTTCAAAAACATGGTGAGTAAACCGCGCACCTGCTTGTTCACGGTTTCGTGTGGCCAAACGCGCAGCAAATTCGTGAACGCTTCCAGAATATGCAGATGCGTGTTCATGGTTTTGCTTTCCTGATTGGCCCGTTTGCTGATAATGTAATCGTCAGTTACCGACCAATCCCGCGCAAAAGCTTCCCTAAAACCGCCTTGCTGTGGATCATATCCGTAGTTGACCATCGTGCCAAACTGATTTTTTGCCAACTGCAACGCAACGGCATTACCCGAAACGCGGGCATATTCGCTAAGGCCGTACAACGCAAACGCTTGCCCATACAGCGATTTAGTCGTGTTTTTCGGCTGTCCTGTTGCCGATACTGACCAGTAATACCCGCTGTGTTCTGGATCGAGAAAATGCGCCTGCAGGTAGGCAAAAGCGCGGTCGGCGGTGGCACGGTATTCTTCGTGGTGTGTGTGGCGCAGAGCGGCAGAAAATGTCCAGAGAATCCGGGCGTTCAGCACAATACCTTTTTCGGCGGTGGCATCAGGCTGATTGTTATAGCTGACACGCCCGTAAAAACCGCCGTTCTGTGGGTCAGGGGAGTGGTGTTGCCAGTAGGCCAGAATGTCTTTGTATTCTTGGCGAAGTTCAGCGAGAAAAGCGGGATTCATGACGTTGGTGACGGGTTTAAAGGCTTGCTCAGAGCAAAATTGTTAAAAAATACTGGAATTTTACAAAAAGTAGGTACGTGTATGCAACGCGCTGTCAGTCTATCTGCCAACTTGCGGGTCGGTATTTTACGCCGACTTATTTCCCTAAACTTAACCAATCCGTTCAGTATGTCAGCTTTACTCGGTGTATTTCTTCACGCTCTCGGCGGCTTTGCGTCGGGCAGTTTTTATATTCCGTTTCGGCGTGTAAAGGGCTGGGCCTGGGAAAGCGCGTGGATTGTGGGGGGCGCGGCCTCCTGGATTTTTGTTCCCTGGCTCATGGGCTGGCTCACGGTTACCAACCCCATTACGGCCATTACCGGCAGCAATTGGTCAAGTCTCGGCTGGACGTATTTTTTCGGGGTCTTGTGGGGCGTGGGCGGCTTAACGTTCGGGTTAGCCATGCGGTATCTGGGTATTTCGCTCGGTATGGCCGTTGCGCTGGGGTATTGCTCGGCCTTTGGAACGCTGATTCCACCCATTTGGGAAGGCCGTTTCGATGAGTTAATCGGCACCGGGTCGGGATTGTTTACGCTGGCGGGCGTGGCCGTTTGCCTGCTCGGTATTGCGGTTTGCGGACGGGCGGGTTTTCTCAAAGAAGCCGAATTAAGCAGCGATGAGCAAAAAGCAACCATTGCTGAGTTTGACCTTCGGAAAGGCATCGGTGTGGCTACCGTATCCGGGATTTTAAGTGCCTGTTTTGCCTTTGGCCTCACAGCGGGCAAACCCATTGCGTTGCTTGCCGTTGAGCAAGGCACCAATCCGTTGTTTCAGAATAATGCCATCTACCCGGTATTACTGTTGGGCGGTTTCACTACCAATTTTATCTGGTGCATGATTCTGAACCGGCGGAACCGCAGTTTTAGCGATTATACGGCTACCAATAAACCCCTCGCCAACAATTACCTGTGGGCTGTTTTAGCCGGGACAACATGGTATTTTCAATTTTTTTTCTATGGTATGGGCGATGCGTACCTTGGTGATTCGTTTCGGTTTGCGGGCTGGACGCTGCATATGGCGTTTATTATCACCTTCAGCACACTTTGGGGCCTTGCCCTGAACGAGTGGAAAGGGGCCAGCCCAACCACGCTGCGGGTGGTGTATGCAGGTTTGGGATTGATTATTCTGTCAACATTGCTAATTGGCTTGGGCAGTCAGGTGTGAGGGCCGTTTAATAGTTGCCGATAAACACTAATGGATAAGTCGAGTTAAGAACTGTACCGAAAATCGGGACATACTTACTCACGAAACCACAAGTACAACAACGTTATGGCAACCCAAAAAGCCGCAGAACTCGTTAGCGACACGCTCGAAATTTTAGACGCGGGCATTGACGATGCACAGCCAAAAGACGGTGCAGACATCATCAAAAGTTGGATTACGCAGGTGAAAAAACAGGAGTCACTCAGCGATATCGCTGACAACCTCCAGGAATTGCACGACTGCCTCAGTGAAAAAGAGATTGATGGCAAAAAAATCGGCGCGTTGCTGAAAAAGTTAGGCACTGAAACGGCCAAAGCCGCTAAAATGGCGGAGGACGATGAGCAAAAAGATTCGCTCAAAGACCTGGCCGAGTCACTGACCGAATTTAGCAAAGAGCTGAAATAGCGACATGGCACATCAACATTCACAAAGCAGCGGGTCATCGGCAACAACGCTGATTGATGCTACGGTAGAGGCTCTGTTTCAGGGGCAGGCAGCTTCTCCGCAGGAAGGGTTGTCGCTGATTACGGATTGGTTCTCCTCGGTCAAAAACAACAAACAGGCCAGCGACATAATGATGCCGCTGACAGAATTACAGGAAGAATTGCAAAGCGCAACCCCAAGCAACGCTAAATTGGGCGACCTGCTGATGCAATTGGCCGACACGACTGAGGACGCGGCTGAAAACGCCGACGGTGATTTTCCGTCGCGGTTACAGACGTTGGCAACGGCTTTGCGGAACTTTGCCGGGCAATTGTCCACAGCGGTCTAAACGAAATTTAATGCACCAAGTAGCTGGCTGCCAGTAACCTTGCTTTACGATAAAGCTGCTGACAGCCAGCTGCTTGTGTTTAGAATCTACCAGTAATCATGAGTTCAAACATTTTGGAAGAGCGGATGCTCGAGGACACGCTGGCAACATTCAGTGGACATAATTATTCGGATATTTCATCGGCTCAGGGCGTAATGCTGGTTGATGGCTGGTTACAGGCATTAGCTGGTGATCCCAACTTGGGGGCTATCAAAGGCGGCTTGACGGAGTTGCACGAAAAATTAAACAACCCACAAATCAACGCGGCCCATATCCAGAACTTACTGCTGAGTCTGGCCGATCATACAGAAGCTGTTGCTACTGGCCCAAATGCAGAAGGCACCTGGACGGGCAAGTTAGAAAGCGTCAGCAAACTTTTACGGAAACTAAGTACCGATCTTCATAATTAAACTGAATGGCAACTCTTGAAGAAACATCGGCCCTGCTCGACGAAACAATGGTTGTTCTGACCGGCGATTTAACGTCAAGTACGGCCAAACCCCTTGATGCCACCGACGTAATTGACTCATGGCTAAGGCAGCTTCGGCCTGGTGACAACACAGACGAACTGGTGGCAGGTATGGAAAAGCTGAAATCGCAATTAGCACACGGGAAACCGGACTCTGGCGAATTATCAGTAACCATGCTTTCTTTGGCCGAACAGACCCGGTTGATGGGAACGGAAACCGGCTCAGAAGGTGAAATTTCGACCCGGCTCGAAGCCCTGTCTGCTGCTCTACGGACGACTGCGGGAGCCTTAGGCAATCAGTAATTTTTAGCCGTGTTCAGGCTGATTCGTTCGCCCAACTGCATCACGCGGTTGGGCGTTTTGTATTGCTGGCAAGCCGTTACAAAATCGGCGGGGTCAGCCGTGTTAAACGCAAACAAGTCGTAATGGTGCGGAATAACCAATTCTGCCCCGATTTTATGACCCAGTCGGGCGGCTTCGTCAGCGTTGAGGTTGCCGGCCACGCGCCGTTCGGGTCGGTTGCCGTTAATGGGCAGAAACGCAACGTCGACCCCGAAGGGCCGTAGCGTTTCTACAATACCATCGTACCAAAGCGTGTCGCCGGCGTGATAGAGCGTATATGGCCCAATCTCAACCACATAACCCATAAACCGGCACTGGCCCAACTCATCGCGTTCGATGGTATTGTGGGCTGCCGGAACGCCATAAAATACAGTGTCCGACACGGTTTTTATCTGACTATCATTCATCCCGACGGGCCATTCTGGATTAGTTTTCAGGCGGTCGGCCACAAACGTCCGGTTGGCTTCCGGGATGATGAACCGCACCGTTGGATTGGCAGCAAACAGGGGTAGCAGCGTCTCAGCATCGAGGTGGTCAGTGTGGTTATGGCTGGACGTAATCACATCAACGCCAGATAGCTGGGCCGGGTCAACTACACGTTCGGAGATCCGGGTGTGGGGCTTGTCGGTCTGGGCATATTTACGGGTCAGTGAGTCAGACAAATAGGGGTCGAACAGAACGGTTTTGCCCGCGTGATGCACCAGAAAACCGCTTTGCCCCAGCCACCAGATGTGTAATTTATCAGTCTCTTGCTTAGCCACCATCATGTCGTTAAGGAGTGTTTCGGCTTGTTGAACTGGTTTGATAAGTATCATGAGAACTGAGAGAACTAAGGGTGAGGGAAAACTAAGAGTAAGAGAGAACTGAACGCAAAAAATCCACGCCCGACGGTGTGGATTTTTACGAAGGCCGCTCAAAAGCATGTTGTTTAATTGAGGAATGTTACGCGCAGGTCATTAAGCTGGCTGCGAACAGAGGCATCTATTTGGCGGTCGCCCAATTTCAGGACATAACCGCCAATCAGTTTTGCGTCTGTTTTTTCTTCTAATTCAACCAACTGACTCCCGGTTGTATTGGCGACGATGGCCTTAAACCGCACCCGAAGCGCATCAGTAAGTGGCGTTGTGGTGATGACCGTAGCCCGTTGGATACCCTGTTGCTGATCGTAAAGGCGGACAAACTCATTAGCAATTGCATCCAGAATGCCATCGCGGTTTTTTCTTGCCACAATGTCTATGAAGTTCATCGTTACTATGTTTACCCATTCGCCAAAAACAGAGCGGAGGACGGCTGCTTTCTTATCGTTGCGAACAATTGGACTTTTCAGCATGAGGGCAAGCGGACGGCTTGCACCAATCGTTTGCCCAACTAATTGCATGTCTGAATAAAGCGTTTCGGTCAGGTTTTGTTCCTGTGCCAGATCAAATAGGGACTTGGCATACCGAAATGCTACTGTTGATATAGCCATTTCTAAAGTTGATGATAATCGGTTTATTAGGTGATTAGCAGGTACATCCCATTGACTTTACTGGATACCTGCGAAAGTTAGACTAATTCAGACGTGCGTTGGTCACTAAATCCTGTACGAGTTTTTCCTGAGCGGGCTTGTCGGCCAATTCTTTGCGGAGTATTTTTTCGGCAATATCGAGCGACAGCGTTACCACTTCTTTTTTCATCGAAGCCACCAAGGCCGTGCGTTCGTTCTGCATGGCTTCGCGTGCCTGCTCAATCATGCGCTGACCCTCAACCTGAGCGCGTTTTTGCGTGTCAACAATCATCTTGTCAGCGGTGTCTTTAGCTCCACGCAGTATAGTCTCGCGTTCGGCGCGAGCCTGAGCCAGCAGGTTTTCGTTGTCGGCTTTCCACGCCTTCATCTCCAACCGGGTTTGCTCGGCTAAATCGAGTGCCGACTGAATGTTGTCTTCCCGTTCTTTCAGGCTCTTCATAATTGGCCCCCACGCAAAACGCGACAGAATAAAGAACAGAAAACCAAACACAACGATTTGCCAAAATAACAGGCCAATAGCAGGGGTGAGTAAATCCATTTTTTTAATTGATTAACAGCCAGTGGCTATGTCGGTGATTGAGACTGATTCTTTTCGTTTCTGATGCCATTTTCTGCCAACGGCAACCCCAATTGGTAGAAAACAGTTGGTTACGTTGACCATCTGAGCCAGCCCCTATCGGGCTAACACGGTCGTTGCTGGTGAGACCGGCTTATGCCAGTGCTACCAACAAACAGATTACGGCTGCAAACAGAGCAACGGCCTCGATCAGGGCGGCAATGATCAACATCGCCGTCTGGATACGACCAGCGGCTTCGGGCTGACGGGCAATACCCTCCATAGCACTGCCACCAATCCGACCAATACCCAAACCAGCACCAATAGCGGCCAAACCAGCACCGATGGCGGCACCCATTACAGCAACGCTACCGCTTGCTTCCAGCAACAAAGAGATTAACATGGCGATCATGTTCGTAAATAGAATTTATAAGTGAAACAAAAGAAATTCGTGTGTGTGTAGAGATGCAACATTTTGCGTCTCTACGTTCAATGGCCCATTCCGTGATCGGCTTCGTGGTGGTGTTCTTCTACCGCGCTGCCGATGTACATGGCCGTGAGCAGAGTGAAGATAAACGCCTGCAAAAACGCCACCAACAGTTCGATGGCGTTCATAAAGATGGTGAACACGGCTACCACCGGGCTGATGATTACGCCGGTTATCATACCGCCCATGCTACTGGCTGTAAAAATCAAACCCAGCAAACTCAGGATGATGATGTGACCTGCCGTGATATTGGCAAATAACCGCACCATCAATGAGAACGGCTTCATGAATACGCCCACAATCTCGACCGGAATCATGATTGGTAGCAAGGCGAGCGGAACGCCCGGCGGTTTCACCAAGTGCATCCAGTAGCCTTTGTTGCCGCTGAACTGAACAATCAAAAACGTGATGATTGCCAGCGTAAATGTCACGGCAATGTTGCCCGTTAGGTTGGCACCGCCGGGCAGCAGACCGAGCAGATTATTGACCAGAATGAAGAAGAACAACGTCAGCAAATACGGCATATACTTCTCGTATTTTGGGCCGATGCTGGGCCGGGCCACTTCGTCGCGCACGAACAACACAATCGGCTCCAGAAACGATTGCAAGCCTTTGGGAGCCTTGCCCCGGCTGGTGGTGTAACTCTTACTGACGGACGTGAAAACGAGCAGCAAAATAACCGCACTCAACAGCAGCGAAGCCACGTTTTTGGTAATCGAGAAGTCATAGATTTTTACAGAATTATCGGCCTCGCCGTTGGCCCCGACGCGGTAAATCTTGCCCGTTTCGTGGCTTACCCTGTACATGTCGTTTTCATTGCGTACATCCAGTCGGGCCGATGAAAATACCGCCAAACCCCGATCACTGGTGTAGAGAATAACGGGCAGTGGGAGTTTTACACCGTGAGCAAATTCCCACCCGTGTTCGTCACGAATGTGGTGCATAATCATTTCTCCAACGTTGAAGCCTTGCTTTTTCTGGCCGTGTTCAACAACGGCGGTCTCACCTTGGTGATGTTCGTCTGGCTGGGCGAAAACGCTCAACGAACTGATAATGAGAGCGAAAAGAAAGAAAAATCTATTAATGAATGAGCGAATCATGACAAAACAAAAAAGAGTCTTTACGAATTTCGGCGCAAGTTACGCGTAAGGCCGTAGATTTCAAATGTTGTGTAACAAATGAAAAGTCCTAAAAAGGCCCCGATGAATGCCGACCGACTGTCTATGCGCTGCCAGATGAAAAAACCGATGAAGGCCAGGCTTAAGACCAATCTCGACACCGTGAACGCTAAGTAAAATAAAACAAAACCGTCGGCACCGCGCTCATTACCAAGACTTAACAGCCGGTGTTGCAGAAACGATAAGCTGGCAAAGAACAACAACAGCAACGGCCAGTAAGGATGGAGCCATGACGGATGCAACACGTAACCAACTAAGAAAAATACAAAAGCAAGGGCTACCGTAAACATTAAAGAGCGAACCATATTACCTATTCTTTGGGCAACTGCTTGACGAACAAATACAACGATGCAAAAATGGCCGTTAATGACAGGCCAATTGTCCAGCCCGGTGTTTTATTGCCTTGCCAGGCATCGAGTTGCATACCGGCCCATACGCCGAGGCCAATGGTGCCGAGCATCTGAAAACCAATACCACTGTATTGCACAAACGTAGAATACCGTTTCTGGGGCTTCTGGGGGCTGTTATTGCTATCCATGTTGTATTGTCAGCGTTGCTTCGCTTGGTTGTAGGCTGGGGCAAAAGTGGCGGTTTCGCCTGAAATTCGCTTATTTAGCCGGATAATCTATATGGTAAGATTCGTGCAGTGCGTTTAAAGTAATGATGCAACTACAATTCCATAACCAGTTCCGTTTTCTGTTGCCTGTCCTGTTTGTGCTGCTGGGCTGGCTGGTCGGCTGTTCGCAGTACAGCGAAGGGCGGGTCAGCAAAGGCTACCACAACCTCACGGCTCATTTTAATGCCTACGTGATTGCCCGAGACGAAATGCAGGTGGTGGAGCAGGCACTGTTTAAAAACCGCGACGATAACTATAATCAATCGTTGCCAGTGCTGCTTCCCGCCGACTCGGTGAAGGCGCAACCCGTGATGTCGTACCTGAATGACATCATCAAGATGGGGTCTATCGTGGCCGAACGCCATCAGAACAGTAAATGGGTTGACGACAGTTATTTGCTTCTGGGGAAGGCGCGGCTTTATAAACAGGATTTTGCCAATGCCATTGAGGTGTTTAAGTACGTGAATACCAAAGGCACCGACGAAAACGCAAAACACGCGGCACTCGTGCAGTTGATGCGGGTCTATGCCGAACAAAACGACTTTCCCAACGGCCTCAACGTAGCCGAATACCTGCGGGTGCAGCCCCTGAACGAAGCCAACACCCGCGATTTTTATCTGACCAAAGCCTATTTGCACCAGCGCAAAGAAGAACCATTGATAGCTGCTGCTATCTTAGACGCGGTGTTTCCCCTGCTTAGAAAAGGCGAATCTACGGCCCGGCTGCATCTTATTGCCGGGCAACAGTATGACTTGGCCAATCAGCCCGCCAAAGCCGCCGAACACTACGGGAAAGTCCTGCAAAACCGACCCAGTTACGACCAGTCGTTTTATGCCAGCCTGTTTTTGATTCAAAGTGCTGACCCTAAAATTGTGGCAAAATCGGGCGTGTCATTCGAACGGATGCTGAACGACCGTAAAAATGCCGACCTCAAAGACAAGGTTTATTTTACGATGGGGCGGCTCGAAGCCCGGCGCGGGCGCATTGACCCGGCTCTCGCGCTGTATCGCGAATCGGTGACGGCCACGACCAAAAATACCGAACAGGTTCCGTACACATACTTAGAAATGGCGAAGTTGTATTTCGAGAAAAAACAAAACTACGGAGCCGCCAAAGCATACTACGATTCGGCACTGGCCTTGCTACCCCAGAAATCAGCCGATTTTACGGCCATCTCGACCCGCAAGAAAACCCTCGATGAGTTTGTGCAGCACTTGACCACCATTCATACCGAAGACAGCCTGCAACGCTTAACCAGACTCGCGCCCGCCGACTTAGACAAGATGTTGGATAAAGAACTGGCCCGGCGCGAAAAAGAAGATGCTAAACGAGCCGAACTGGCCCGGCAGATAATTGAAAAAGCCACCGGAACGCCCACTGCCGCCGGCCTGACCATGCCCGGTGCCACCAACTCTGACCTGAACCCGGCAGAACGATGGATTTTATACAACGTAGTTCAACTAACGCAGAGCAAACAGGAGTTTCAGCAACAGTGGGGAAACCGACCGCTCGAAGACGATTGGCGACGCAGTACCAAAGAAGCCGCGTTGCCCCAAAACAGCGCGGTGACGGTTGCCCCTAATCCAACGGCAGCGGGCGCACTGCCCGGAAATGGTGCTGTCGGTGGTGCCAATTTGCCCGCTGGCGGCACAATGGTTGGCCCGATGGCTCCCACAAAACAGGAGCAGAAAGCGGCTATGATCGCCAAATTGCCTACTAAACCCGAAGCCCTGCTGGTTTCTAATCAGCGGCTTGAAGAAGCCTATTATCGGCTCGGCAAACTGTATAAGTTTCAGCTTAACCAGCCTAAAGATGCCATCGAAACGTTTGAGACATTGCTGACGCGATTCCCGAACACGGTTCAAAAACCCGAAGTTTATTACCTGTTGCACGTTACCAATGAGCAACTGGGGCGGTCGTCGGGGTATAAAGACAAACTTCTCACCGAGTTTCCGAACACCAGTTACGCCCGGTTAGCCAGCCGTGCGGCAGCAGCCGGAAACGAAACATCCGCGGGCCGCGAATCACTGGCTTTGACAGCATATACTGACCTGTACACGCTCTATCAGTCAGGCAATTACACAGAAGCACTGGCCCGCGCCGAAACCACACTTGGCACCTACACCGGCACCCAAATCGAAGACAAACTGGCCCTGTTGCGGGCTATGTCGGTGGGCCGGGTGCAGGGCAGAGCGGCCTATCGGCAGGCTCTGACCGAATTTGTGCGGGACTATCCGGCCAGCCCGTTGTTACCTTACGTGAAAGAACTTCAGGTAGCCGCCGAACAGCAAACCGCAAAGAGTAAATAAGAATGATTGACCTAACCCCTGGCCCCTACCGAAACATCATCCGCCGGATCTGGCGCATGACCTTTTTTGCACTTGGTTCGCTGGCGATCTATTTATTGGCCGTGAATTTCAATTTCCTGTGGCTTTTTGGCGGGATGCCCAGCCTGAAAACGCTCGAAAATCCGCAGAGCCAGGAAGCGTCTGAGGTGTATTCGGAAGATGGCGTGTTGCTGGGCAAATACTACGTCGAAAACCGCACCCCGGTCGAGATTACGCAGGTATCGCCAAACGTGATTTCGGCATTGCTGGCTACCGAGGATGCCCGGTTTACGCGTCACTCCGGCATTGATGCCCGCTCGATGTTTCGGGCCGCATTTGGGTTCCTGACCCTCAACACCGGCAAAGGCGGGGGGAGCACCATTACCCAGCAAACGGCCAAAAATTTGTTTGGCACCCGCGACGACGAAGATTATACCGGGTTTCTGGGCCGTATTCCACTCGTTAAAACGGTGATTTCCAAGACAAAAGAATGGATTTTATCCGTTAGGCTCGAACGAAATTACACCAAACAGGAGATCATGATGATGTACCTCAACACGGTCTCGTTCGGTAACAATACATACGGAATCAAAACAGCCGCCCGCACATATTTCAACAAAGAACCGTATCAACTGAACGTTGAAGAAGGCGCGTTGTTGGTCGGGATGTTGCAAAACCCGTCGCTCTGGAACCCCCGAACGCACGAAGAACGCGCCGTTGTTCGCCGAAATGTGGTGCTGGGCCAGATGATGAAATACGGCTTTTTGAGTGCCGGTCAATTCGCCCGCTACAAAGAGAAGCCGATTAAACTCGATTTCAGCATCGAAAACCAAAACACCGGAGCCGCGCCTTATTTCCGGTCGGTGATTAAAGACGAGCTTAGAAAGTGGCTGGCGACTTATAACGATCAGCACGATACCGATTTTGATTTGTACACGAGTGGCCTGAAAATCTACACCACCATTGATTCCAGGATGCAGGCCTACGCCGAGGCCGCCGTGATGGAGCATATGCGCGATCAGCAGCGCAAGTTTTATGAACACTGGCGGGGCAGAAATCCCTGGGTGCAACGCAACGCCAAAACGGGCAAATTCGTGGAGATTCCGGGGTTTATCGAGTCAGTTGTCAAGAAAACGGCTCGTTACGCTCAACTCAAAGAAGTCTATGGCGACGATACCAAAGCGATCTGGGCAGACCTGAAAAAACCGCTGAAAATGCGTGTTTTTGTTTACGGTGGTCGCAATAATGAAAAAGATACCACCATGAGTTCGCTCGATTCGGTGAAGTATTACCAGCGATTGTTGAACGTAGGCTTTATGAGCATGAACCCCAACGACGGCCACGTGAAAGCCTGGGTGGGTGGGATAAATTTTAAGCACATCAAGTTTGACCACGTGAGGCAGGGACGGCGGCAACCCGGCTCAACCTTCAAACCGTTTGTGTATCTGGCTGCCATCAACGAAAATCCGTCGGTATTCTGTCAGCAGTTTACCGATCAGCCAACCACGTTTGCCCATAACGAAGACCACAACGGCGGGCCATCCTGGACTCCCAAAAACTCGTCGGGTAAATACAGCTATCGGAGTTTGTCGCTCCGGCAGGCGTTGGGAATGTCGGTCAACACGGTCAGTGCGCAATTGATGAAACGGGCTAAATCTGACTCCGTAGTGGGATTTGCCCGGAAACTGGGAGTGCAAAGCCCGCTCACGGCCAACCCGACGCTTTGTCTCGGTACGAGTGACGTAACGGTGTCTGAAATGGTAGGAGCCTACTGTGCGTTTGCTAACGGTGGTTTCCGGGTGAAACCTATGACCATTACGCGCATTACTGACAAGAATGGCACCGAACTGGCCCGGTTTTACCCTGAGGCACAGCAGGAAATCTCGGCAGATTTGGCGTATCAGATGCTGCACCTCATGCGTGGAGCCGTTGAAGACCCCGACGGAACAGCGGCCCGGCTCAAAGTCACCTATAAACTCACCGACGGCGGTAACGAGATTGCGGCCAAAACCGGCACCACCTCCAACTATTCTGATGGCTGGTTTATGGGCATGACCCAGCACTTAGTGTCGGGCTTGTGGGTGGGGGGAGATAGCCGCTCGGTTCACTTCCGCAATATCGAATACGGACAGGGAGCGCGGGTTGCCATGCCCGCCTGGGCCGGGTATATGCAGCGCATTTATAAAGACAACACCCTTACCCGTTACCGTCCCGAAGCCTTCCGCAAGCCCGATAAATTCAAGATTGATTGCGGTGGCTACTACATTGACTCGGCCTCGCGCTATGTGCCGCCCAAAATTGTGCCGGAAGAAGAAGGCGGAATCCTGCAATAACAAATTGGGGGCAATACCGTTTGGCAACCAGTTCAATAATCAATTATGATGCGTTTAGAGACGTTGACCCCCGCCGACCGTACCCGGATGATATACTGCCCTTCGGTCAGCCCCGATAAATCCAGGATTTGGCGTTCATTGAACAGCGGTACAATGGTCTGATAAATCGCTTGACCGTGAAGCGAATACACCGAAATATCGGCGTTGGGGAGGTTGTCACGGGCTTCGATGCTGATGATGCCGTTGTGCGATGGGTTCGGGTAAATCACGATGCCCTCTGTTGACGATTGTTCGGCATTAACACTATTCGAGAACCCTGAATAACACGTGAGCGGGCTGCTGTTGCTATTTGCCAGTACAAACACCGCCTTCGACCGGGCCGTTAGCGGGCCATTGCCGGTTATTTTGGCCGTTGAGCCATTGTATGGCAGAAAACCTTCGGGTTGCCGCCAGTCAAACTGTTCGTTGAGGGTTGTGCTGACGGGCAACGTGGCTTGCACCGAGTAAGGGCCGGTTTGGGCAATGGTAGGTGTACCGAGCCGGGGCCGTACCGTTACCGTTATCCCCGCCGATTGCACCGACCGGCAGCCATACACATTGGTGGCCTGCACACTAAATGTACCATCTGTGCCAACATTCAACGTGCGGTTTGGGGTGCCTGCGCTCCACTGAAGACTGTTGTTGATGGGCGAATTGCTTGCCAGCGTCAGCACTGAATCGGCACAAATCTGCTGCTGGGCAGTGGCGGTAGCGTTGTTTTGACGGGGCAACGTAATAATTGGCGTGTCGGGTCGGATAGGAGCCGTAACCTGCACAGCGGGCGAGAGAAATGTGTTGCCAAAATTGTCTTTCAACACGGCCCGGTAGGTGTTGGCAGTGGCAGCGGTGATGGTGCGCCCGGCCTGCCCTCCCCGCCAGTTATAAGACTTAAAACCTTCGGGTAATGACAACGTCAGGCCGCTGTTGGTGGTGCTGTTGCAGGTGACAGTCAGCGTGGGCTGAGGCAGGGGCAGCAATGGAATCGAACGCGAGAAAAAGTCAACGTTCATGCTCTGCGCCCAGGCCAATGCCAGCAGCCGCAGACCGTCGCCCCCGAAATGCACGTTTTCGCCGGGGCGCGGAATCTGAATATTATCCGTCATTGGCCCGGCATATACGTTGTTGTTGTAGGTGTTGATCAGCGCGTTTTGAGCCGCAATAACGTTGGCACTGACCTGCCCCGTGTTGTACGACGACCGGGCCAGAATCCAGGCCGGGTATCTATTGGTATCGAACCGGGTTTTGTTGAACAGATACTGAATGTTATCGGCGTATTCGGCCCGGCTTATGTTCAGTGGAAGATTGTCACTTTCGCCCTGTTGCCACAGCACCGCCCGTAACCCCTGCAACGAGCAGTAATATTGCAGCGCAATCAAGAGATTGGCGTAGGGCATTCCGGCAGGTAAGAGAATGGTGTTGTTGAAAAAGTAAGACGTGGGCTTGCCATCGGCACTCTCGCGCCAGTTTTTGCTGGTGGTGCCGGCCCAAGCCGTGTTCACAAACAGCACCGGGCAGTTGTATTGCCGGGCAATCTGATCGCCGAGCATTCCCCAACACCAGGCACTTTGCCCACGCGGGCCGACAAGGGCACCCGAACTGAGTTGCTGAAAGGTTGGAGCCGGTGGGTCTGCCAGTGAATGAACCGTGAAATTGTCATACGCCACGCAGTTTACGCGGTCGTCGGTGGCTCCGGTGGCTCCGGCATCCTGAAATCCCTGCGCGTTTGACTGGCCGGTGATGACAAACACCTCACCGATGCCGACTTTCCGAACAGCATCATTACCGATTACTTTTCCGCCCGCAAACGCCTGTACCTGAAGCTGATACCAGCCCGCTTGCCCCCGAATTGATCCCTGAAACACGCCCCCCTGTACACTGCGCTGAATGGTTGACCAGCCCGTGTTTTGGCCCTGCCCGTCAACTTCGGCCAGCAACCGCGCCTGAACACTGTCTATGGCCTGATAATAACTGCCTGATAAATAGATGGTACTGAAATTGTCATTAGCCCGCTGAAATACGGCGCGGCTTTCGGGGTACGTGATTTTCAGTACGTTGGTTTGGGCGGTGGCTATCGGAATTGCCAGCCCCAGTAGCCAGCCCGTTAGTAGTACCGCTCTGCACAGTGTCGCTTTCATATACTAATCAAAAAATACAAGTAATCGCTCCTCAAAAATTGGCCCAAACCCGGAGAATAATTTACAAAGTTCCAAAATTGCCGGGTCTTTTCATACCCGATACATGACTAAACGGGCGTTTTGGTGTCCTCAACCGATGGCCAAAACCGCCCGTACAGCCCTGCCACTCAGCAACGTCAATTGTACAGGAGACTCTACCATGTTATAGAAATGCAGCTATCAAATCAACCAACGAGTCGGCTACAGCGGTCATTTGTTTGGCCAGGCCAAAATAGATTTTATGAGTCGTTTGCATCCAACAAAGATAACCGGGTTTTGCCCATTACGGCCCTCAAACCTCCTGCATTGTTCGCAGTTTGCGGTAAAATCCGGCATCCACCGTCAATAGTTCGTCGTGCCGGCCGCGTTCCACAATCCGGCCCTGATTGATAACCAGAATCTCGTCGGCGTGTTGAATGGTGCTAAGTCTGTGGGCAATCACGAGGGTGGTGCGGTTTGCCATCAGCCGCATCAAGGCTTCCTGCACCAGCTTTTCCGATTCGGTGTCAAGGGCCGATGTCGCTTCGTCGAGAATCAGAATCGGGGGGTTTTTCAGCACGGCGCGGGCAATGCTGATGCGCTGCCGTTGCCCGCCTGATAGCCGACTGCCCCGGTCGCCGATGGTGGTTTGGTAGCCGTTGGGTTGCTGACTGATAAAGTCGTGGGCGTTGGCAATCCGGGCAGCCTGCACTACCTCGGCTTCGGTGGCCGCGCTGCCAAAAGCGATGTTATTGAAAATGGTGTCGTTAAACAAAATGCTTTCCTGCGTTACGATGCCCATTTGCGCCCGTACCGAAGCCGCCGTGCAATCGCGCAAATCCAGCCCATCAATCAGAATGCTTCCGGTGGTAGGGTCATAAAAACGCGGAATCAGGTCGGCGATGGTTGATTTCCCCCCGCCCGACGCGCCAACGAGCGCAATGGTTTTGCCTTTTGGAATTGTGAATGAAATATCCCGCAAAACGGGCGTCCCCGGTTCGTAAGCAAAGGACACGGCATGGACTTCTATTTTGTCTCGAAAATCAGCGAGTTGGGTTGCGCCGGGTTTGTCGGGCAGAGCGGGTGGCGTATCCAAAAGTTCCAGAATACGGTCTCCCGAAGCTAATCCCCGTTGCGAACTGCTGAACGCATTCGAAATTTCTTTGGCCGGGCGCGTCACCTGCGAAAACGTGGCTAAGTAGGCAATGAACGCTGCTGCCGATAACTCCGACTGCCCCGACAGCACGAGCGACCCGCCGTAGAGCAGAATCCCGGCAACAACGGCCACGCCCATCGCTTCAGAAAACGGCGAGGCCAACTCGCGCCGGTTTGCCAACGACCGCACCGCCCGCCGGTAGCCTTCGTTTTCGGTTCGGAATTTTGTCAGTACGAAGCCTTCGGCGTTGAAGCCTTTCACCACACGCATCCCGCCGAAGGTTTCGTCTAAAATACTCAACAAACCCGCCAGCCGTTGCTGCCCGGCTTGCGCGTCCTGTTTCATCCGGCGTACCAAAAAGGCAATAAAAACACCCGAAACGGGCAACACCAGCAGAGAGAACAAGGTCAGTTTCACCGAAATTCCGAACAGAACAACGATATAGGCAACCAGTAAAAACAGTTCTTTGGTAGCCGCCGAGAGTGAGTTAGCGATGGAGTTTTCGACCTCCTGCACGTCGGTCATAATGCGTGAAATCAGGTTTCCTTTGCGCTCATTCGAGAAAAAGCTGAGGTGCAGATTAATGGCCCGCGTAAATACGGCTTCGCGCAGCCGAGCCACCATCCGGGCTTTGAACCCTTCTAACTGCCGAATGGCAAAATACTTGAAGATATTATTGAGTAACACCGATGCGACGATAATGCCACAAACAAACTGTAATGCGCCCTGCTGCCCGAATTGCCCGAAAATCAGCGCAAACTGGTAAGTGAAAAACGTTGACAGTGAAGTGTTGACCGATAGAGTCGGGGCGGGCTGATTCAGGATTTTCTCAATTTCGGCGGGGCCAACCTGCCCGAACAATACGTTTAGCAACGGAATGAGGAGTGTGAAATTCAGT
>JBBRUV010000043.1:0-19148 GCA_038247465.1 Cytophagales bacterium | reverse complement strand
TAGTTGAGCCGGATGTATTCGGCTTTGAGCGAAATCTCGCCGTATTCGACGCTGGCATCGCCGAAGAGTTCGGTGATCTGCGTGTCATTGTCCACGTTAATCGAATCGCGGGCATTGTATTTGACAGTGGTTTTAAAACTCGCGTCGGCCTTCACCGAGTCTGTGGCCGTTGAGTCGGTCAGGCCAGCAACGCCCCGCGTGGTCAGGGCTGTTCGGGAACCCGGACCGGTCGCTCCCGGAACGGTTGATGCAGTTGGGGTAGTAAGGGTAGTTGCCGTTAATGCGCCGGGGGCGGTGATGCCTGCTGTGCCGGGCGCATCGGTAACGCGCTGTGTGGGTGCGCCGGGAATGGCTCCGCCTTTGGCCGGTAGTCGGCGGACGGGCGCACCGGGCAACGTCTGGGCCTGAACCAGCCCCACTGCGAGCCACAACGCAACAAAACCGATAAGGCTGAACCCCTTATTGGCCTGGCGTAAAATAAAGTGCGTGTGTATGAGTTGTAACAACGAAATTATCTTTGCTGAGTAAAACCACTGCGTGGTGTACAAAGGTAGAAACGAACCATTAGCTGATTATGGCTTCCAACCAGTTTCTTGCGTTAAAAATTATTAAGGCTTGTGCGGCACTGATCGTGTTGCCAGTGCTGCTGATGGCCGCCCTGCCCGCTACGTTCGTGCAGGATCAGCCCGACAGTACCCGCACCGCCCGCGACGATAACGACGGCTCGAACCGGATAAGAACCGTAGTGATTGATGCCGGACACGGTGGCAAAGACCCCGGCTGCATGACCCGCCGGCACCGCGAGAGCCGGATTGTACTGAAAATCGCGTTGCAATTAGCCCGCGACATCAAACGCGAAATGCCCAAAATACGGGTGATTATGACCCGTGCCACCGATCATTTTGTGGAACTCGCCGAGCGGGGAGCCATCGCCAACCGCAACAAAGCCGACCTCTTTATCTCGATTCACATTAATGCCAGCCCCAGTTCAAAGGCCGTTCATGGTACGGAAACGTACACAATGGGACTGCACAAAACCGAGGGCAATTTAGACGTTGCCAAGCGCGAAAACGCCGTTATTTTGCAGGAGGCCAACTATCGGCAGACCTACAAAGGCTTTAATCCCGAATCGCCGTTGGCACACATCATGCTGGCAAACTACCAAAGTGCATTCATGGGCAGCAGTATCAATTTCGCCGAAAAAATTGAACGGAGTTTCCGCAAAAACGCCGACCGGAAGAGCAACGGCGTGAAACAGGCTGGTTTTGTGGTTCTTTGGCGCACAACGATGCCCAGCGTACTGGTCGAGACGGGCTACCTGACCAACCCCGCCGAAGAAGTGTATTTAGCCTCGGAAGATGGGCAGCAGGAAATCGCGATGGCGATCTACAAAGCCTTTGCCCAGTATAAAGAAGAAATGGAATCGGCCAATTAACAATGAACCGTAAACAATTATGAGTTGTCAATTGATAATTCTTCACTGATAACTGTTCATTGAGAATGGCACAATCCGGCCCCGAATCGGGTTATGGCGATACTCTATCACTGAATTACAACGAATGAAACTCTCGCAGGAAATACGGGTAGGCTTGCTGGCGGTGGTCGCTATGGCAATGTTTTACTTTGGGTTTAACTTTTTAAAAGGGTCCGATTTTTTCTCGTCTAATAACGAATACGAAGTTTTGTACGGCACCGTTGATGGTCTCACCGCATCTAATCCAGTCAGAATCAACGGTTTGTCGGTAGGCCGGGTAAAATCAATAGAGATTTTGCAAGATCAGGGCAACAAACTGCGGGTTGTGCTGGAGATCAACAAGAAAATCAGCATTCCGGCCAATTCAACGGCCCTCCTTGCCGACGATGGGCTGCTGGGTGGCAAACTCATCAACCTGAAACTCAACGCCAAAGGCACACCGCTGCCCGGCGCAGGTTTGCTCATCGGGGTCAAAGAAGCCGGACTCATTAACTCCATCAGCGACCGCGCCACACCCGTGCTGAACTCGGTAGATTCGCTGATGAAAAACCTCAACCTCGTTGTGGCTTCGTTTAGCAAAACAGCCGCTGGACTAAACCAAACCCTCGCCGGGGCCAACCAAACTCTGGCCGGAGCCAACCGCGTAACGGGAACGCTGGACATGACCGTGCGGGAGAACCGGGCCGCCTTGCAAACTACCCTCGCCAACGTCGGCAAACTTTCCACCTCGCTTATCGAAACCGAGCGGCAACTCAAACCGATTTTGACCAAAGCCAGCACCTTTGCCGACTCGCTAAACGCGCTGCAACTGCGGCAAACGCTCCTGACGGCCAACGCAACGGTGGCAAACCTGCAAAAGATTTTGAACGATGTGAGCAAGGGAAAAGGCTCATTAGGCAAACTCACCTCCGACGACGCGCTCTATGCCAACGTCAACGCGACTACCGAAAGCCTGACCAAACTCCTGACCGACCTGCGCGAAAACCCCAAACGGTACGTGCATTTCTCGCTCTTTAGCCGCAAAGAAAAAACTCCCACCAGCCAAACTGCCACCAACCCGGTGGTGCCTGTTGTACCAACTGTAAAGCCCGATTCGACGCGGTAATCAGAGCGTTTTTGTATCTTCACTCAACTAATCTAATCAGGCAAAACAATGATAGCGGTTGAAAAACGACAGTACACCTCCGCCGAATACCTGATGCGGGAACGGCAGGCTCTCGACAAAAGCGAGTTTTTTAATGGAGAAATTATAGAAATGGCCGGAGCATCATTTAATCACAACCGTGTCCGGGATAATGTAAACGGAAAAATTATTAACCATCTCGAAACCGGCCCATGTCAATCATGCTCATCAGATATGCGGGTGAGTTTTCCGCAAACTGGTCTTTACGCCTACCCCGACATTGTGATTGTGTGTGGTGAGCCGCAACTGATGCCCGATGAATTTGATAACCTTCTCAACCCATCGGTGCTGCTCGAAGTACTGTCAGACGGAACCGAAGACTATGATAGAGGCCGCAAATTTTTCCGTTACCGCAGCATCCCGACCTTTCAGGAATACGTCTTGATTGATTCCCAAACGATTGGCGTGGAGGTCTGGCGCAAAAACGAACGGGGCCAATGGACACTCACCGAGCAGCCCACCGACCCCGCCGATCAGTTTACGATTGACACTATTGGCCTGACAATCAGCTTAGAAACCGTTTACAGCCGCACAACCGGCTTACTGCCAATAGCGCAGAATCCCGCCTAAACAAATCCCAGCGTCTCGAATTTTTGGCCCAGAATCGCCACATCGTCGGCTTTGAGCCAATCGCGCAGCAGCGTGGCATAAATACTTCGGAAATCAACGGTGTATTTCAGGTCACCTTCGTCGAGGTTAGTCAGGTTCGGAGCCTCATTGAAAACCTTGCCCAGCTTAGATTGGCCGGGCGTTAATCCACCCCCAATCAGAAACACGTTGTTGGCCGTGCCGTGATCGGTGCCGTTGCTGGCGTTTTGTTTCACCCGGCGACCAAATTCCGAAAATGTCATCAACATCACGTCGTTCTGCCGGTTAGTAGCTTTCATCTCGCCCATAAACGCTTTCACGGCTTCGGCGTATTGCCGCAACAACCGCTCCTGCTGGCCGGGCTGGTTGATGTGCGTATCGAATCCCGAAATCGAGATGTAATAAACGCTCGTACTCACGCCCGACTGAATCAGTTCTGATACCGTTTTCAGCCGATTTCCCAACTCATTGGCCGGATACGCCCGGTTGGTTGTGTTTATGGGGCTGGCCGTCCGCGCCGATTTATCATACACATAAGCCGCCGAGGAGACTGTTTCGGCCAGGGTTTTATACAGATAAGCCACGTTGCCGTGTTCGTCGGCATGATTGGCGTTGGCTAATCCCTTCACTAAGCCATTTTGGGTCTGGTTAAAAAGTTTCTGCGGATTCAGCATCGCCAGGCCGTTCACGGTAGAGCCTTTCAGAGCCAGACTCAGTGTGTCGTCCACTTCAATGGCACGCGGTTCGTCGTTACGATGGGGCTGGCCGGTGGCGGTGGTTCCGGCGCAGTTGGCATCTAAATACCGGCCCACCCAGCCCGTTGGCAGGTATTGGTCAGACGCACTGGCGGTTTGCCAGATGTCCATCGAGCGGAAGTGCGACCGATCAGGATTTGGGTAGCCCACGTTGTTGATAACCGTTACGAGACCGTCGTCATACAGCGATTTCAGCGATTCAAGAGCCGGGTTAAAGCCAATTTCGTCGTTGATAGTCAGCACTTTATCACGCGGAACTGCCAGCGTTGGCCGTTCGCGGTAGTAAATATCGTTTCGGTAGGGTACAACGGTATTCAGGCCATCGTTGCCGCCCGACAGTTGCACAATCACCAGAGTTTTGCCCGTTGCCGGGGCCACACCCAGGCCCGACAAACCCAACTGGTTGAGTTCATACGCCTTCAAAAAATTCGGGATCAGCATTGTCCCGGCAGTCGTCAGGGCCGATTTTGTGAGAAATTCTCTGCGTTTCATGGTATATCCGGGATTAACACAATTGATATTCGGGCAATGCCATGAGCGTGGCCGTCAGCGTTCTGATCTGTTCGCTACGGTTGCTGCCAGGCTTTAGTCGCTTCATCACTTCGGCCCGTTGTTGTGCACCGAGGGGTTGTTGCAATAGAAAAGTCGCCAGTTCATCGGGGAGTTTTTCGGGCGAAATTTTAGAAAATGATGCCTCAAAAGCGGTCCAGTCAGCCGTTGCGTTCAGTGGGCCTTTGCCGCGCCGAGACAGGTTTTCGGTGTTCACGTCGCCGTCGTCTTTAGGCTGAATCGTGACTTGCGCGGCCTGCAACAGCACATCAGGAAGTTTCATGCGGAAGAGCAGACTGGAACTATCAATCCAGTTGCGGCCACCCGGCCAACCCGCCACGTTTGGCGGATACAGCAAAACCTGCCCCAACGTGCGCTGAATAAAAATCAATGATTGTTTCTGCTCAAACTGTAGGCCGAGGGTGCGCTCCATGCCGGCTACGAGTTCAACCGGCGATTTGATGCGGTTGCCAACATTGGCCAGTTCGTAAAACCAGTCGGCGGTCAAGATTGTCTCCAGCAGGTCGGCAATGTCGTAGCCACTACCATAAAAACGGTCGGCGAGGGCGTTGATGCGGGTTTGGGCTGGCGCATCGGCGACATCGTCATTGACTAAAAACCGATAAATTTTGGTGGTGATAAAACGGGCGGTCTGCTTTTTTTCGAGGATTAGCCGGATTACATCGTCACCGGCGAAGTTGCCGGTTTGTCCGAAAATCGTTTTCGGCCCGTCGTCGTGCTGGTTTTGCCGAAATGTAAACGCGCCCTGCAAATTGAACCCCCAGCCGGTAAAGGCACGGGCGGCATCTTTCACGTCGGCCTCGGTATAATTCCGGCCCGCTGCAAGGGGGTGAGCAACTGACTCCCCTGTTAAGGGGCCGGGGGTAGTACGGCCCAGCGTAAATAGCTCCATCACCTCGCGGGCGAAGTTTTCGTTGGGGGCGTTCTTGCGGTTTTGCTGGTTGTTGAGAAACTGCAACATGGCCGGTTCTTTGGAAACTGCCATCAGCAAATCGCTGAATTTACCGAGCGCGTTTTGCCGTATCGTGTTGAGATACTGCTGAATAGCACCCGGACTCAGCACCCGGCAGGCAAAATGACCGTGCCAGAACAGGGCCATTTTCTCCCGCAGGGCATCCTGATCGGTTCCCATTTTCTCGACCCACAGCACGTTCAAATCGCGGATATGGCCGGTGTTTTCTTTGATACGGTCTTTGAGCGCGTCGCGGTTCAACATCCCGTCTTTAAACATTCCTTTCAGGGCTTTCCGGGGAACAATCTGCGCCGGATCAACCACTGTCAGGGGCGCAAATGGCGCGTCGGCGTGAAGCAGATCGCGCACTACTTTTTTCAGTGGCCGGTTGCTGTCGTGCCGAATTTGCTCGGGCGTTGCCCCGAAACCAGCCCGCCAGTACAGGTGCTGAATTTGTTGTTGCTTACTGATTGAGCGTGTCATAAATGGCTTGTTTTGAGGTTAGTCGCTACGGGTAACTGCCACTAACAAAACTATGACCCGCTCAGAAAGACAGGGTTTAATGGGCTACGTTATTAAACTGCTTCACTGCTTTTTGTTTTAGCAGGTAGAATAAATTTTAGGGTGTCTCTATCTTTGATTCCAACCGATTACCCCGTTTTGTAGTCTTGCTATAAACACATCTTTTGTATGAACTTTCGTTACTTATTGTGGCTGACATCAGTCGTTTTTACCCATACTGTTTTTGCCCAAACATCAACTCCATCACGCTCTGCCACGCGGTCCCGCGTACCGGTCGCCACAGTTAGTGGCTATGTGCGGGAAGCCGGGAGCCGGGAAACTCTGATTGGGGTAAACGTGTATCTGCCAGGCACCTCAACCGGTACTACAACCAATACATACGGCTTTTATTCGCTTACTATTCCCATGCAGGACAGCGTCCGGCTGGCTTACTCGTTTGTGGGGTACGAAGCCATTCTGCGGGCCATCCCGTTCAACGGCGACCAACAACTGAACGTGATTCTGAAACCGGGCCAAACCCTGGCCGAAGTGACGGTCACGTCGAATCGGATTGAAGAAAAAGTGAGCGATTCCCCCCAAATGAGTCAGATTGACATTCCTGTATCGCAAATCAAAAAAATCCCGGCGTTTCTGGGCGAGAAAGACGTGCTGAAGGTGCTACAACTGATGCCGGGCGTGCAAAAAGGCTCCGAAGGCAGCACCGGTATCTACGTGCGCGGGGGTGGCCCGGACCAGAACCTGATTATTCTCGATGATGCTATCGTCTATAATGCCAGCCACCTGTTCGGGTTCTTTTCGGTGTTCAACGGCGATGCCCTCAAAAGCGTCGAACTGACCAAAGGCGGCTTTCCGGCCCGCTTTGGCGGACGGTTGTCGTCGGTGATTGACCTGAATATGAAAGATGGGAACCGCGAAAAATTACACGGGGAGGGCGGTATTGGCCTGATCTCGTCGCGACTGACGCTGGAGGGACCGTTGACGAAGAATAAAAAGGGATCATTCCTGGTATCGGGTCGGCGGACATACCTTGATGTGCTGGCGGCTCCCCTGATTCGGGCTCAGAGCGACGGCCAAACCCGCGCGGGTTATTATTTCTATGACTTCAATGCTAAAGCCAATTACGACCTCGGCCAGAAAGACAAAGTATATTTGAGTGGCTATTTCGGGAGAGACCGGTTCTATGCCGAAGACAAGGAGTCGGGCACCGACGTAGGAATCAGTTGGGGGAATTCTACGGGTACGCTCCGCTGGAATCACCTGTTTTCGCAGCGGCTATTTTCTAATTTATCCCTGATTTACAGCGATTACAAATTCCAGATTTCGTCGGATGAGAAAGGCAGGACAGGCACCGACCTGTTTTCGCTCCGGTACAGCTCCGGCATCCGCGATTTTTCACTGAAGTACGACTTCGATTTTTATCCCAATCCGCAGCACTCACTTCGGTTTGGCGCGCAAACGATTCAGCACCGCTTCACCCCCAGTGCTATTGTCCTGAAAAACGCGGGCGATCTTCAGTTCACCCGTAACATAGATAATATCGACGTGCTGGAGTCGGGTATTTATGCCGAAGACACCTGGCGACCTAACCCGTACTGGCGGCTGAACGGTGGTCTCCGGCTGAGTCATTTTATTCAGAAGCAAGTCAATTACCTTCGCCCCGAACCCCGCCTTTCGGTGGCCTATATGCTGAAACCCGACTTGTCGATCAAGGCATCGTACTCGCTCATGAACCAGTACGTACACCTGCTCTCGAACACGGGCATAGGTCTGCCCACCGACCTGTGGGTACCCACCACCGACCGCGTGGCCCCGCAGCAGTCGGAGCAGGTGGCAGCGGGCGTGGCCAAGGATTTCAACAAATCGGGCCTGTCGCTGACCGTTGAAGGCTACTACAAAACGATGAAGAACATCATCAATTACCGCGAGGGGGCCAGTTTTCTGTTGTTAGATGACCCAACAACCGCTGAACAGGTCCGCTGGGAAGACAACGTGACAGCGGGCAAAGGATGGTCGTATGGGGCCGAGATTCTATTGCAGAAGAAGGCCGGCCGTTTCTCTGGCTGGGCAGGCTACACCCTCTCCTGGACGCAGTGGCAATTTCCCGAACTGAATGGCGGCCGCAAATTCTTTCCCCGTTACGACCGCCGACACGACATCTCACTGGTTGGCATCTACGAACTCAGCAAGCGGATTACGCTCTCCGGGACCTGGGTGTATGGCACGGGCAATGCACTGACGGTGCCGCAGGCTGAATACCGGGCCTATCGGCATGAGCCGGGCATCCGGGGGTTCAACACCGCCGGGGCGGGTGCCATCATTGCCGGTCTGTTTGATTTTGGCTCACGCGCTACGGACTATGGCACCCAGAGAAACACCTTTCGGGCCGAGGCTTACCACCGGATGGACTTTGGAATTCAGTTTCACAAACAAAAAAAGCGGCACGAACGAACCTGGGAGTTTAGTTTCTATAACCTCTACAACCGGCGTAACCCGTTCTTTTACCAGATCGAAACTGTTTCGGAGCGAAATGCGAGCGGTCAGAGTACAGGTTCTCGCACAGGTCTGTTCCGCTATTCGGTATTTCCGATTGTGCCCGCTTTTAGCTATAACTTCAAATTCTGACCCACTATGCGTACTCCGAAAAATCAATCCCGATCAACACCAAAGCCGCTTGCTCTTTTCGCCCTGCTGCCCTTCCTCTCACTTTTTTTGTTTTCCTGCGACAGTCTCCGCAATGAGGTTGACCCCAATCGGCTGAATAAGGAAGCCGCCAAATTAGTCGTCACGGGGTTTATTTCACCCCAGGATACCGTTTTGGCCGTGCAGGTCAATCGCTCGGTACCGGTGCTGGGGCAAAGCAACGCCATCCGTGACGTGGCTAATGCCACCGTCACCATCCGCGACGGGAGCCAGTCGGTAACGCTGCGCTACGCAGTCAATTATAATCGGCAAAACGTGAATTTGTACTGGGCCAGTGCCGGGAGTTTCCCGATTGTGGCGGGCAAAACCTACACGCTCACCGTTGAAACGCCCGAAGGTCAGAAAGTTACGGGTCAATGTACGGTTCCTGCCCGTGCCCCCATACCCGAACTTCAACTGGATTCAGCCGTTGTAAGCAGAGGCTTTGCATCATTTGGTACTATTAGTGGCGCCCTCTACTCAAAAGAATATACGGTTCGGGCGCGGTGGTTCGATATAAAGGGTCAGCGCAATTATTATCGGGTGGCAGGATTGTTTCAGTATGCAACACCCCCAGTCAACTCGACAGCCGTGAATCCGGTTAACATTCAGACCGTATCATTCAACGCCAGTTCCTCCAACAGTGGCACTCAGGCCGACTCTCCCAGCACAGACGGAGGTTTACTAACATCCAGAGAAAGTGTTTTCTATCAGCCCAACGGGAATTTTTTTGTCCCTGGACCAACAGGGACAACCGCAACCAACCAACCCGGATTTAGCCAGGCAGATGTCAATAGGTTACTACAATTGGGCAGGCTACTTGGCTTTGGCGAACTTACCATTTCGTTGCTTCATACCGACGAAGTGTACTATCGGTATCACGATGCCATTCCCAGACAAGAGGATGCTGGTGACAATCCTTTCGCAGAACCCGTCCAGATCCCAACCAATATCAGTGGTGGTCTTGGCTGCTTTGCGGGCTACAATCGAAGTGTGGTAGTAGTTAGGGTGAAATGAAATAAAAATGCCCGATTATGACTGCTGTAGATGACGCTGCTCCTGTTGCTGTGTAGCGGCCAGAAACTTGCCCGGCGATTGATTCGTAAACTTCCGAAATGCCCGATTGAACGTCGCTTTGGAATTAAACCCGCAATCGAACGCGATGCCGAGCAGACTGAGGTGGGCGTTGGCCGGGTTTTGAGCTTGCTGCTTAAATTCTTCAACCCGGTACTCGTTTATGAAATCGTTGAAGTTTTTGCCCACGCCCGCGTTTACCACCTGCGACAGTAAAACGGGCGTGGTTTTGAGCCGCCGGGCCAGGTCTGCCAACGACAAATCGGGGTCGAGATAAGGCCGTTCGGCGGTCATGTAGACCAGTAGATTATCGCGGTTTTCCAGCACTTCGGGCGATGGCAGAGCGGGTGAATTCATTTCTCCGGCCTGTTTATCCTGCTCCTCGTCCCACACCCTGACAGAATCAGTAGTGTTTTCGTCCTGCACGGGCAGAGGACGAGTACTTACGTCAGTCTCCCTGAACGTCAGCCGGTGGCCGGGTTGCACCTGCGCGTAACCCGTGATGCTCACGTAATAAATCAGGATTACACCCACCAGATTTCCCCACCAGTCCTGCCAGTAATTCAGATCGAGCCAGAGATCAAGCAGGGTCATAAACAGGCTGAAAACCAGCGTGATAGTCAATGCAATCAAAAAGTTACGGAACCAGCGAAAGCTAATCGTCTCGGTTTCAGAGAACTGTGTTTTGATCCAGGCCCGATAGTGCCGGTACAGTTGCAACGACCAATAGAGATACAAAAACTGCTGGGCCACGCTCACCAAAAACAACGGCATACCGAGGTAGGGATTGTGAATCTGCATTTCCCATTGATGCACTACCGCTTGCCCCATCGCCCAGACCAGCATATGGTAGGCCGTATCCAGCACAAACGGCAGGGCGTGCCAGGCATCGCGGGGCCGAAACCGGAACGAGGTGTCGAACTGGCTTTTGAGGTAAAAATAAACCAACGGCGGCAGTAGCCAGCTCAGCGTGCGGGGGAAAAACTCCAGTTCTTTCCAGAAAATCTCGATGCCGCCGAAACCGAGCATATAAATCCAGATGTCGAAACACAACGCCACCAGCACCCAGCCCAGCAACGTATCAGACAGCCGTTCCTCGCGCCGACCGCGCACCCAAAGTAGAATGGCATAGACCCAGCCTTGCACAAACCCAAACAGCAATGGCGTTGAATAAGCCGAAAAGTAAAATGTCATATACTAAAGGTCATTGGAGGTTAGTGATTGCGCTTTGCCGTCATTAGCCGCTGCTTCACGGGCAAGATACAGCGATAAGGTTATTTTTTTCGGGCAATCAACGCCTTCACCGCGTCAAGTTCCTGATCTGTTCCCCGAACCATCGCGTTCACGGTCGGTTTCACCAGTACGTCAGGTTTGATAACAGGCCGGGATGCAGCGTTTTATACGCTTTTTGGAGCACGGCAAAGTCGGCCTGGAGTTGGTCGGCAGTGACTGATTTCTGGGCCGAAACCGCATGGGTCACCAGCAGGCAAATGGTGAAAAGCAGGATGTTGCGCATGGGATCAGGTCAGTTTACTTCACATCGAACGCTTGCCCGGCATCCTCGGCTTTCACGGTCAGAAACGGTTTGCCCGCGTCAATTCGTTTGCCACTCATCACCACGCCAACCTGCTCACTGTCAGCGAGATACAGTTTCGTGCCGACCGGAAACCGGAACAAGGTCGTGCCTTTGGGTCTTAGCATGAAGCCGTTAGTACTGTTGCCAATTTCGCCGGGTTCGTAGCTGATGAGCGTAATTTTACGGGGCAAGAGGCTGGGGTTACGCAGCTTGACGGTCACTTTTCTGGCCGAGACCTCGGCTTTGGCCGATACTTCGGCAACGGTAGGCGTGGCTTCGGTAGTGCCGGTGTCGGTGGTCAGGGTTTTCCCTTCGTCGGCGGCCGAGACGGTCAGAATCAGGCCGGTGCCGGTTTTGCCATCCTGCGTGAAATACAGTTTTGAGCCAACGGGCCAGTTGCAGGGACCGGTTTGCCGTTTACCCATCGAGAAGCCATAGGCCATACCCGGCCCAACAGCCAGAAACATCCGCGAATAGCCAAGCGTGTTTTTGAGCATAAACGTTACACGGGCTTCCCCATTGGCCGGGAGCGGGGTCTGGGCCGAAACGGCGGTAGTGAACAGGCTCACAAAAAGCAGGATGATGATTTGGTTGGTTTTTATTTAATTTTTCGGTTTTGCCGTAGCAGTTTGTTTTTGTTTAACTGCTGCAAAGGTGACGGTCGAACCAGGCTTGTTTCGCCCCAAAAAGAAGTTGAGACGGCTCAAATCGTATATTGAGCCAACACAAACTCAATTTTTAGGCGTAGCCGACCATAACGAAACGGCGGGTGAATTGCGAATGACAAACACGTACTGGAAATAATCGGTCGTAACGGTATGTTCGGTGTCGTCGGGCGCGATTTTGGTGCCGGTCATGCCACCGATTTTTACCAGTGTCAGTTTGCTGCGGTAGGGCGAGCCGGGCGCATCGAGTTTGATGAGCGTGGTTTGGTTAGCCGCAGTAACAGGTTCTAACTCACTAAAACCATCCACGCCAAAAATCCGTCCGTCGGCATCTACATACGCCATCTCAACAAACATCTCGCTCTTCTTTCGGAACATAAACGGTACATAATCGCGGTGAAGCAGCATCCGGCTGTCTTTGGTCATAATGGGCATCGTCACCACTCGCCGACCAGCTTTTGCCAACAATCCCGAAACGGTTGGGCTTTTGTTGATCCCGGCCTGCATCACGTGGGTGTAGCCCCAAAGTCCGTAGAGTTTTTCGTGTTGCAGGTGCCGTTCGGTGGTCAGAAACTGCGTCTGGCGGGCGGCCACATCGTCGCGGGTGAGGCCCTGCCCGGAGTAGGGTAGCATCTCGAATAGCTGCCGGAAAGGTATTAGCTGATTATCCAATAAGGCTGCATAATCTGCGGGACTATCCTGATAATCAGCATTAATTCGTTTGGCAAACGGTAATAGTTTAAACAACGTTACGGCAGGCTGTTGCATCAGTAACCGCAGGCTGTCTAACACAGGATTGCCCACCGTTACCGTAGCAGACAGGCGTTGCTGCACCGTTTGCCGGAGCCAATCAACGGCCATGCTGCCCCCGCGCTGAAACCAATCTACACCCAGAAACCGAATGCGCAGCGAATCGGGGCGGGTTTGGTTGTAGGCGCGAATGGCCACGATTTTGTCGTAAAACGGCTGATTTCCCCACTGTGACGTACCGGCCATTGTTTGGGCCAGAAACCCCCGAAACAGTGAATCAAGGTGCGTTTGCTGGCCAGTTGTTAAGTATTGGTTCACCAATTCGGCCTGGGCCATGTCCATCTCAGCCAGATAATACCGCAACCCGACGCGCTGATTGAGGTGTTTGACCAAGGCCAGATCAAGGGTTTGGGGAACTGCGTAGCCGTGATTTTCGCCCAGCAGGAATACGTCATTCGTGTAAAAAGCCGAATCGAACAGCGCGTAGCTATCCGGTTCGGCGGGCGTAAACACGCTGTGGTGGTTTTGCAGGTAAGTAGTTGTTTCCTGAGCTATTGCGGTGATGGCCACAGCGAAGTAGAGGAACAGAAGCAGCAGGGACTTTCTCATGATTTCTTTCGGTTTTTGACTGGCTCAAAAGTAGGCTCCTGCTGCAACTTCCGCCAGAAAATGGGGCGTTTAGAACGGGTTGGGACGCTTGGCCGGCATTTGGGACAGATGGGAAACCGAAAGCCAAACACCCCACCTCGCCATTGAACCAACTTAAACGTTTTGCCAGCGTCGTCGGCCTTCACCACCAGAAACGGTTTTCCGGGTGCTTCCTGCCCGCGCATGTTGGCGTTGATCTCCTGCTGATTCACTTGCGATAAAACGGTGCCGACTTTGAGAGCGACCGTGTATGAACGGCCCGGCAGAATGTAGGCCGTAAAGACATTGTGCGTCTCTCTCTTATGCGTTAGCAAAGCCATCCGGTCAGGAGACGCAATATTTTGCGTCTCTACGTGCGGGTTACAAATTCCCTTTCGTCTTAATCCGCCCGGCATCCTGTCCTGTTTCGCGCTCCCGTGCCGATTTCACGTCGTTGCTGCCAAATCGGTAGCTGAACCGGAGACTCACCCGGCGGCTTTCCCACTTGCGGTCGATGGTAAATTGCTGCCGGGTTGCCAAATCATCCCCGAAATCAGCCGATTGCCGAGTGTCGGACCACTTCCAGCGCATGGTATTCAGCACGTCGTCGATACCGACCGTGATTTTCCCGCGCTCCTGAATCACTTTCTTCTGCACGCTCAAATTCAGCGCGCCTAACCCGCCAATGCGGTAAACGGTCTGCGTGGTGGGCGCACTCCAGAAACCCGATGCCTGTGCCGACCACAATTTCGAGAGCGTAAACGATTGCTGCATGTACCCCTCGAACGCAAACGCGCACTGATTAAAGGACTGTGTTGGCGAAAACTGCCCCACAAACCGGTTCAAGGTGGCCCCGGCGTAGGCATACATGTTCCACCACTTTGTGAACTGGTAGGGCGAACTGATGGAAACGTTCAGTGCATCGAGTCGGCCCACGTTCGCTACGGTCTGGTAGGCGGTGAAGCCGTTTTGCTGAATCACGTCGGTCGAGAAATCGTTGGTGCGGCTGTAAGCTACTTTCAGGGTGGTAGCCCATTTGTAAGTGTAGCTCATCTCTACGTTGTGGGTGTAGGTGGGGCGCAGGTAGGGGTTGCCGCGCTGACTGGTGTAGGGGTCAATCTGGTAGATGAACGGGTTCAAATCCTGGTAGTTGGGCCGTCCAATCCGTCGCCCATAGTTCACCGAAAACTGACTATTTTCGGTTGCCCGATACTGCACAAACGCCGTTGGAAACAGGTTCAGGTAGGAGGTATCGGGCTTTGAAACCCTGCTATTCAACAGATCAGTAGAACGACCTCGCACCGCCGAGTGTTCGGCCCGCAGCCCGCCCTGCACCGACCACTTACCCGCCGACCGATTCAGCGATGCGTAGGCTGCACTGACAATTTCGCGGTAGGTGAATCGGTTCGTCCGCGACACGTCGGTGCGTTCGTCCGAACCTGCACCAGTAAACGCCAGCAAATCATTGTCGGTGGCAACGTCGGTATGTTTGAACCCCGTTTCCAATTTCAGCGAAGCGTTGGCCGGTTGTTTGGCCTTCCACTGCTTCACCAAATCGCCCTTGATGGTGGCAATGGTAATATTCGTGTTGGCATCGAAGCGGTGCAGCCGGGTAAACAGCGGTTGCCCGGCAGCACCGACGTAATCGCTCGTGATGGTATTGGGTGAGGTGGTACCGAAGCGCGTAAAATCGGCATCGGCATTGATTTCCAGACCCGTTGTATCGGCATATCGGTAGTTGAGGGCCGCGTTGATGCGGTTGTTTCGGCTTGGGTTCTCCACCCGGTTCACGATACTTGAATCAACCCGATTCTGGCCGTTGATAATGTTCGTTGTGGTGTAGGTGCCAAACTGGTTAGCCGATGTATTGCCCGACACAATCAGGCCCAGCGTTTGGCGCGATCCAATAAAATAATCAACACCAGTTTTATAGACAATGGCCCGCGTTCCGTCGGAGTCGTAGCCACGTTGCAGAAACCGCGAGCCAGACCTCACCCCCTGCCCCTCTCCTAAAACAGGAGAGGGGTGAAATGACCGATCCAGCAACATGTTGGTAGTCTGAAAGTTATCACTGCCTGATATGTTCCCGTAGAGGTTCAGGCGTTTGGCGCGGTAGTTCAAATCAACGGCTGCGTTGGCCCGGTGGTGGTCGCTTTGGCCGTAACCACCCGATGCGTTTCCGTTGAGGCCCAGGCTCTTATCACGCCGAAACCGGATGTTAATAATCCCGGCTCCGCCCTGCGCGTCATACCGCGCCGATGGGTTGGTAATCAACTCCACTTTGTCGATGTTGGCAGCGGGGGTGGCCCGGAGCAAGTTTGCCAAATCAGCCGCCGAGAGGTTAGTTGGTTTGCCGTCAATAAACACATTCACGCCCTGTTTGCCCGCCATACGGACGTTATCGTTCGGGTCAATCACCACGCCGGGAGCCTGCTGCAGGAGTTCATAGGCTGTTTTGCCCTGCGCCGTCGCATCGGCGGCTACGTTCAGCACGGTTTTGTCAACCTGCTGCTCGATGAGTTGCTTCTGCGCCCGCACCGTAACGGCAGTCAGCGTTTGCTCGGCAGCCCGGAGTGTCAGCGTTTCTAACACGAGCGACTGCCCGCCCCGCACTGTGATGACAGGGCTGCTGACGTTGCTCATACCCACGAGCGATACCTGAACACGGTAATTTCCATCTGGTATATTGGCAAGGCTGTATTGTCCGGTTTCGGTAGCAACGGTGCCTTTCACGAGTGTAGAGTCAGCCGAACGAAGCAGTTTAACTACCGCAAACGACGCGGGCTGATTGGTAGCATCTCGAACGGTGCCGGTGATGGTTTGTGCCGAAGCAGCAAGCGCGGCCAGAAACAGGAAAAGAGTGGTAACGAAACGAGCCATTGCGTTGGGCCGACGATTCGGCGTTTTGCGGTTGATTGATGGCTTAAAGGTCCGGCCCGGCATTGAGGCCCGCGCCTTAAAATAAAGTTGAGTCGGCTCAAATTGTGATTTGAGTCCAGAAAGCAGTTTGTCAGTTGGTTATAAATACGTGTTCATTTCTATAAATATTTGGTAATCAGATAATTACATTAAATATTTTATTTTACGCAGTACGTCTCGTATTTTTACTCAACATGCTGCGTAAAATCATGTTTTCAAGAAAAGAACTTCCCGTTTTGCTGAATCGTTTGGCCGAACCGCGCCGGTTTATCCAGGTAGTTATGGGCCCCCGGCAAATTGGCAAGACTACACTGGTTGGGCAGTTGGTAAAACAGATTACGCTACCAACCCATTATGTATCAGCCGATGGCGTTGGAGCCGCCAACAGGGCGTGGGTCGGGCAGCAATGGGAAACGGCCCGGTTTCTGCTTCAAAGCACGGGCGCAACCGACGGGTTGCTGGTAATTGATGAAATTCAAAAAATTCAGAATTGGGCCGAAGTCGTGAAAGCCGAATGGGATAAAGACACGTTTGCAGGCCTGTCGCTAAAAGTCATTTTACTCGGTTCGTCGCGGTTATTGCTCCAGCAGGGGCTAACCGAATCATTGGCCGGGCGCTTCGAGATTACTCAACTGACGCACTGGACACTACCCGAAATGGAAACCGCTTTTGGTTTCTCACCCGACCAATACGTTTGGTTTGGCGGCTATCCGGGCGCGGCTGCACTCATCAACGACGAAGCCCGTTGGCATGACTACATCCTGAACGCCCTCATCGAAACTACCGTCTCGAAAGACATTCTGATGCTGACCCGTGTTGACAAACCGGCTCTCCTGCGGCAGTTGTTTGAGTTAGGATGCAGTTATTCGGGACAGATTTTATCCTACACCAAACTGCTTGGGCAGTTGCAGGACGCGGGCAATACCAGCACCCTCACCCACTATGCCCAACTGCTCGATTCGGCGGGACTGCTAACGAGTTTAAACAAATACGCGGTTGATAAAGCCCGGCAGCGCGGCTCTATTCCGAAATGGCAGGTGCAAAACAGCGCGTTGTTTTCAGTGTTTGCGTCAGTCTCATTTGCCCAAACCCGCGCCAACCCGGTTGAGTGGGGCCGTTGGGTCGAAACGGCGATTAGCGTACATCTCTGCCGGTCGGCCCGGCTCGGCGAAATCGATTTGTTTTACTGGCGCGATGGTAACGACGAAGTTGATTTTGTTGTCCGGCGGGGGCGGCAAGTGATTGGTCTCGAAATAAAGAGCGGACGCACCCAGGCCGCACCCGGTATGGCCGCCTTTCAGCGAAAAGCCAGCCCCGACAAGGTGCTGCTGATTGGAAATAGCGGGATTCTATGGCAAGATTTTCTGCGGGCCGAGGTGCCAGATTTATTCTGACAACCCACTCACTATCAATCGTTTTCCAGCATTTTTACGGTTTCCCACGAGAATGGCAGCCACCGCACACAGGGTTCATCGAAGACCTCAGTAGCCGCTTCGCAGGTAAAGAGTTTATAATCGAACTTAGGGTAATTGCCAACGATATAGCCGGGGTAATAATAAGTCAGGCCGCGCTGCCGGGCATACTCCGTTTTGAGCAACATCAGGTATTTGCCAAGACTTTGGCGGTGATAATCAGGATCATAAAAATTCACGATACCGGCAATGCTCTGCCCCGCATTATCAAAAATCCCGACCGCAATCAGCTTGGTCCCGTCCCTAACCTCAACGCTGTAGGTATCAAATTGGCTGGTGGTGGCTCCGTTCAGCAAACAGGCTTCAACGGTTCCGTAGGTATCAAAAGCAATGCCGTTTCGGTATCGGGCAAACAGGCTTTCTACTTCGTCGGTCAGTACGAACCGCCTGACCGATACCCCATATTGGGCATTAATCCGAAACAGCCGCGACTGCTTTGGCCCAAAATGCACGTCTTCCAGCACAATTCGCAGCCAATAAACGGGATAAATGGCCCCCTCGAATTGCACACAGCGGCAGGTAAACACGTCCTGCTGCATTCTGAAATAGCCGATACTCAGCAAAAAATCAAGTTCGTGTAATGGCATTGGGCAACGGTAATAATGATGGACAAGTTAAGCAGGAAACCTCACCCCGCCACCACCGCCTTTAGCACCGCCACCGCCCGCTCTAACTCACTTTCTGTACTTGACGCAAACCCCAGCCGCGTTCCGTTGCGTACAGTCCGGTGGGTGGGTGGGCCGGGCGGGTTATGCACCAAGCCAGCCGACAGATACAGCCCCGCCCGGCTTGCGCGTTCGGCTACGTCGGCCATGTCAAGAGCCGGGTCAAACGTGGCCCAAACCGCCAGCCCACCGTCGGGTTTAGTAAACTGCGCACTATCGGCAAGTTCGGTGGTAAGCAAATCGCAGAAATGGTCGCGCCGGGCGTGATAAGTGCGAAGGGCTTTGCGGAAATGGCGGCTCATGTCGCCCGATTTAAACAACTGCCCGATGGCAAACTCCAGCATTTGGTCGCCCTGCCGGTCAATAATGCGCCGGAGCCGGGCCAGTTCGTCAATCAGCGCGACGGGAGCCACCACGTAGCCCACCCGAAACGCCGGAGCCACCGATTTTGTGAGCGAACCCACATAAACCACCATCCCGCGCCGGTCGGCACTCGCCAATGGCAAAATGGGTCGGCTGAGGTAATGAAAATCATAGTCGTAGTCGTCTTCAAGAATCGCAAAGCCGTATTGTTCAGCGAGTTGCAGGAGCCGCACCCGCCGGTCGGCACGGAGCGTGACGGTGGTGGGGTAATGATGGTGGGGCGTTACGATCACTAATCTGACCCGTGTCTTCTG
>JBBRUV010000042.1:0-19310 GCA_038247465.1 Cytophagales bacterium | reverse complement strand
GGCTGACCGTGACGGATGCCGGGTGGTTAGACATAGGCGGCTACGTCGAAAATGTGAAGCATTATTTTATGGGTAAAAGTCAATTTCTGGCTCGTGAAATATCTGAAAAATGTATTGATATTCAGCAAAATAAGGTATTTCTTGATGGTATAACTATCGGAAAAATTATATTTTGTGATGGTGCTTTAGGTCGCGAGAATCCGTTATTTGCGTGGTTGCCGTATAATGTAGTGAAAGGACAGATTCTGACGGCCACCACCGACGATTATCCTATTAAAGAAGTAGTGAATCAGGGCGTGTTTATTTTGCCGTTGGGTAATAATATGATTCGAATTGGGGCAACGTACACGTGGCACGATATAGATTGGCAAACAACCAACGATGGCCGCGCGTTTCTCCAGAAGAAGGTAGCTGAGGTCTTGCGGGTACCTTACAAAATTATTGATCAACAGGCTGGTATTCGACCAGCAACCAAAGACCGCCGACCGTTTGTGGGGATTCATCCGCAGCATTCGGCAGTCGGAATTTTTGGTGGGTTAGGTGCAAAAGGTGCGTCGTTGGCCCCGTTGCTTGCCCATGAGTTTGCCGGGCATTTGCTGGCTGGCGAAGAACTCAATGCCGAAGTGAATATTGAACGGTGTCGTTCGTTATATTTTCAATAAGTCGTTTAACGTCCGAGCGGGGCCGCCCGTGCGGTCTAACGTTTGACGCGTCAGGCTGAATTGAATGAGTTACTTTTTGAACGTTAAACCCTTAAACGTTAAACCTAAAACGCTTTATGCGACAATCATACGTACTGCTGACTATTACGCTGATGCTGGGTTTGGCCGGGGCGCGGGCGCAGAACTACCCTTCGATGGAACAGTTCGGCAAGAACCGGATTCAACAGCGCACGTTTGCCTGGAAAACCGTGAAAACAGCCAACTTCGAGGTCTATTTTTATCAGGATGGCAGTCAGTTAGCCAACCTCACGGCGCAGTATGCCGAGTCGGAGTTTGACCGCATTACCGAACTTCTCGGCTACACGCCCTACAACCGCATCAAGATTTTTCTCTTTAACTCGCCCGCCGAACTCGCCCAGAGCAACATCGGCCTGAGTGCAACGGGTGGCCTGAGCAACCGCGAACTCGACCTGTCGAAATCACGGCTCGAAATTGCGTTTACCGGCGATCAGGTCAGCTTTCGGCGGCAGCTCATCCGCGATGTTTCGATGCTGTTTGTGTATGATATGCTCTACGGCGGCAGCCTGAAAGACGCACTCCAAAGCTCATTACTACTCACATTGCCCGACTGGTTTATGCCCGGTATTGCGGCCTATATTGCCGATGGCTGGAGCGTTGAGTTAGACGATTATATGCGCGATGTATCGGTGAATCGGCCCGTCCGTAAACCGTCGCTGCTAACCGGCCCCGAAGCCGAACGGGTGGGTCAGTCAATTTGGAACTACATTGTGCAAAAACACGGGCGCGATAATATCTCCAACATTCTGAACCTGACGCGCATCATCCGCAACGAGCAAAGCAGTATTTCCAGCACGTTGGGGGTGTCGTATAATCGTTTTTTGCGCGACTGGCGGGAGTATTACGTGACGATGGCGAATGAGGTACTGAGAGCCTATCAGCCCGGTACCGACGATTTCAGAATCACACTGGCATCTATAGAAAGCACCCTGCACCTGAACGACCTTAAACTTAGTCCCGACAAGCAATTTATCGCTTATTCGACCGTGCAGGATGGTAAGTTCGATGTTCAGGTGGTGAATACGGCGACGCGCAAAAAAATCTCGATTGTGCAGGGCGGCTACCGGCTCGACGGTCATGCGTCGCGCACCGGAACGCCCCTGTTAGCCTGGCAACGCAACAACAATCTGGCCGTGATTACCGACGAACGCGGAAAAACGTACCTATATATGTACACCAATCTCGGCAAGCGGCCTAAACTGCTCTCGCGGCAGGTCATAAACGGCCTGACGCAGGTGGTAAGTGCGGATGCTTCAGACGATGGTGGCAGCCTGATTTTTAGTGCCGACCGGCGCGGACAGAACGACCTGTTTCTCTACAACCTAAACCGGGGGACCTACGCCCAACTCACCAACGATTTATACGACGACCTGAACCCGCAGTTTGTGGGCCGCACCGCCAATCAGGTTGTGTTCAGCTCGAACCGGACGCTCGACACACTTGGGGCCGAGAAAGGAAATTTTCGCACCGTTCGGGAGCGGACAAGCCTGTTCAGGCACGAGGGCGGAGCGCGGGCAACGCGCGTAATCCGCCTGACCGATTCGCTGATGACGGCTATGCAGCCCGTGCCGGCTGGCGAAAACGTGCTGTATTTTCTGAGCAGTGCCACTGGAATCAGTAACCTCTATCGGCTAAACCTGACCGACAGTACCACCCGGCCCGTAACGGCCTTCGCCAATAGCATTCAACACTATGATCTTGTGCCGGCCAATGGGGGCTTTGTGTATAGCAGTCTGCAAAACGGTGAACTCTATATCGGCTACCGCGCTCAGGTGAACCTGAACGCAACGCCCGATGTGCCGCCCACTGCCCGCGTCACCACGCTGGGTTTGTTGCCGGTTGCCAGAGCAAACGCCCTGACCCCGGCTTCGGCGGTAACACCAGTAGCGGGAGCAACAACAGCGGTTGCCGACAGCACCCGTCTGGCAACTCCTGCTCCGAACCGGCTGGCCCTGGAACCGGGCGAAGTGGACACCGACAACTACCAGTTTGACCCTGAACTGTTGAAAACAGGCGATTTCCGGCAACGGCGGATCGGTAGCTCAACGCTGCCCCTGACAACGGGCGTAGGTGGCTTGCCGCCCCGCAACCGCCGGCGCGAAGCCATTACCATTCGCGGGCCGTTTGATTACCGGGGCCTGTTTGTGGTGTCGGGCGGGGAATCGAACTGGCGCATTGACCCCATTCGGGGCTTCGGTTATACCCAAACCGTACAGATGAACGACCTGCTCGAAAACCACATCGTGAAAGCGGGTCTGTTTATTACTACCAACCTCAAAAACAGCGATATTTTTGCCGAGTATCAGAACCTGACGCACCGTATTGATTATGGCGTTCGGTTTGACCGGCAGACGCTGTTCGTAGACAACAATTTCCTGCTCCAGCGGTATCGCTACAACCGGGTGGCGTTCTCGGCATCGTACCCGATTTCGGTCACGACGCGGTTCACGGTCTCGCCGTTTTATGCCATTACCCGACAGTTAGACCTTTCGGGCAGTTCGGAGCCTGATTTAGCATCTGATTTTGGGGGTGTACGTGGGGAGTTTGTGTTTGATAATACCAAAGCAACCGGCCTGAATATGCTCCGGGGAACCCGTTTCAAGGCCAAGTTCGATGAGTTTGCGGGCCTTCGCAGCCAAGCCGATGGGTTTTACCGGCTCTCGATAGACCTGCGCCATTACCAGTACATTCACCGCGACGTTACGCTGGCCGTCAGAATGAGCTACGGGCAATCGGGCGGAGCATCGCCGAAGCAAAGTACGCTCGGCGGCATGGAAAACTGGATTGGGGGCGAGCGCGAACCCAGCACCATTAATCAGCCCAACCCGTTGCTGTTGCAGCCCCTCACGTTTCAGACCACCCGCGAAGACTACCGGGACCTGTTTTTCTTAGATTTTGTCTCGAATCTGCGGGGCTTCCGGCAGGGCAAACTAACCGGCACCAGCCACCTGCTGCTCAACGCCGAACTACGAGTACCGTTGGTGAAATACTTTTACCGGGGCAACATCGCGTCTAATTTCCTGCGAAACCTTCAGTTTATTGCCTTCACCGACGTAGGCACGGCCTGGACGGGTAAAGGGCCGTTTAACCGCCAAAATAGCCTGAATACCGAAACCTACGGTGGGAACAACACGCCGTTTACGGCCACTGTTACCAACTTCAAAAACCCGTTTCTGATTGGTTACGGGGCCGGGGTGAGAACGATGCTCCTGGGCTACTACGTAAAATTTGATTATGCCTGGGGCTTAGAAGACGGCATGATAAACAAGCCGATGGCGTACCTGACGCTGGGATACGATTTCTGATTTCGGGCTGTGCGGATGGTTGTCCGGCTGATGGATTGGTACTAAAACCGACTCATCAGCCGGATTATTTGTTTACGACCGTTTAGTTGGTTTCGCAAAAAGGTTTGCATCCTGGTTTACCGAGACGGTATATTTGCTTCGGTAAATCAGAGCACTGGTTTATCTCTTGTGCCTTTGGCATACTCTCTCTCTTTACAGCCTCACCCTGCGGGTGCCGATAAGGCATCACCCGCAGGGCCATTGCCGGGTATCGTCGCGGGCTATTGTTAATCAGTAGAATCATATTTTTGATAGTTGGCATAGTTTTAGCAGACCGTACTGACAATCCCGAAAGCCCTCTAAAAGACGCTTTTCGGGCTTGTCTTGGCATTTGGCCGTACTTAATTGGTGGTCTATATGCTGTTTAATACGCTGAATACGAAGTAAAAAGTAACGGTGTGCGCTTAGGCTGGTCTTAAAGGTAGATTTTGGCATAATTTTAGATGATTTAAAGGAAGCGAAACTGGCATCTGACCGTTTGGCCCGTGATGAATATTATTTCGTCGGGTTTCTTGCGTGTCAGTGGTCGGTGGGGTGGTGATAATGCGTCAACCAAAATTGCACATGAACCTATATTCTACACAGCACAGCAACCGCAATAGCCTTCGGGTTATTGGTACAAAATCGGGCGCGGTTACGTCGGTCAGTCAGCAAGAGTTGTCGTGGCTTGCCGGGCAATTTGTTGGCCGGTTCATGCAGTTTGTGGGCCGGTGGCCTGCTGTCTCTGCCGCCGTCGGGTCTTCGTCCGGCCGGCTGTCTAAACCCGACGGTCGTACAGACGCGCTCACCGGCCCCCGGCAACCCGATGCCCTTGCTGCCGAAGCGCGGTTTGCTTTCGGGGCGCGCATTGAACCACCAGATTCTTATTTTTCACCTACAAACCAATCAACCTATCAATTGCCAACTGTAAAATCAATAGTACCAGATAAAATGAATGAGCAAACTCTACTAAGCTGTTACTCCCCGCCCGATCCGGTTCTCAACGCCGGACAGCCGATGCCGGGAGTAAGACCTTCTGAAAGCCCAGGGCTTTGGAAGACGACGGGCCAGCATCGGGACCCTGAGCAACAAACCACACGCCAGGTTGCTCGTCGGCAAAGCACCATTCAGAGACAGTGGGCCACATCGGGCTTGCTGACGTTTCTGTTTATGGTGATAACGCAACTGAGCGGTTTTGCCCAGACCACCGTGAACCTGTCGCTGTCTACTGTGGTCAGTAACAAGAAACCGGCCATTGGCGATGCTATCTCTTATACTTTGACACTGAACAACGCCGGGCCGCAAAGCTCAACGAATGTGACAGTACAGGTTAAACTCCCAACGGGTGGTATCACTGTCGGAACACCGGGAGCCGGGTTTACATCGGGGCCAGCCAACACCACCACCGGAATAACCACCGGCACCTGGACGGTTGGCACACTGGCTAACGGCGGTAAGGCCACTCTGATTATCAACGCCACGGTGCAGGCCGAGGGCGTGTTTTTCGTAGAAAGCGAAGTACAGACGGCCAGTGGGATTGATGCAAATTCAAGCCCCGGCAACGGCAGTTATATCGAAGATGATTATGCAAACGTGTGTTTCTCGGTTCCACTGACGTGGTATCCGGGCGAAGAATATACAGTGACGGTTCCGTCGGCCTTCACCGGCACGATGTGGATGGTGAACGGGGTAGCGCTGACTCCTGCCTTGTCGGCAACGGCAGAGGTTAATTCAAGTGGCGAGTTGGTGATTAAACAACCCGGACGGTTCTCGTTTACCTCGCAGGTCGGCGCAAGTGGTTGCGCGGCAGGAAATTGCTGTGACATTGAAGTTGTACCCGGCCCGGTTTCGAGCTTAGGTAATTTTGTATTCTCAGACACGAATGGTAACGGTGTTCAGGACAGCGGTGAACCCGGCGTTCCGGGCGTAACCGTAATCTTATATACGGTATCGAGCAGCACGGGTGCATCGGGCAGCGGGGTGTTCTCGCAGTCAACCATCACCACGGCGGGCAGCAGCACGGCAACGGGCAACTACTCCTTCACGGGCCTGGCTCCGGGTTGCTACGAAGTTCAGTTCGTGCTGACATCGGGTCAGTCGGCCACGTCAACCTTCACCCAAACGGGTCAGGGCAACGCCACCAACGACAGCAACGCCAACCCATCAACGGGTTTGAGCGGGGTGGTTTGCTTAACGGCGGGCGAAAATAACCCAACCATTGACGCGGGCGCTGTGCCGGTTTCGGCCCTGATGGTTCGGAGCCAGACGGTTTGCGCGGGTCAGTCGGCCACATTAGTGGCGATGGGTTGCGCCGGTACGGTACAATGGTCATCGGCCAGCGGCCCCGGCAGCACCCTAGTGATAAACACGGCGGGTCTGAGCAGTATCAGTTCAACAACGGTACTGAGCTACACGGCTACCTGCACATTGGGTGGCACCACGACTTCGGTAGTCGGAACGGTAACGGTGAATCCACAGCCAAGCCTGACGCTGAGTGCTTTGCCGAGCCAAACGGTAGTCGCCGGCACAACGGTAACACTGTCGGCATCGGGTTGCACGGCGGGTACGGTTAATTGGTCAACGGGTCAGGTGGCCATGAACAGCGTGGCGGTGATACCCACAGTTGGTGCCAACACCTACTCGGCTACCTGTACCACGCCAGCCGGTTGCTCATCAGCGGCTGCGATCACGATTACGGGTCTTCAGCCAAACAGCTTAGTTGTGACCAACACAACGGTTTGCGCCGGTCAGCCGGGAACGATTATGGCGATGGGCTGCACGGGTACTGTAACCTGGACGGGTGGCGCAAGCCCCGTTAGCGGCACGGCTCTGACGGTCAGCACTGCTGGTCTGACGGGTATCCTGTCAACAACGGTGTTGAGCTATACGGCTACCTGCACCAACGGCCAAACGACAACGGCCGTCGGTACGGTGACGGTGAATCCGCTGCCGGTGGCTACGCTGACTTCGGCCAGCATTTGTCCGGGCGAATCAGCCACGCTGACAGCCGGTGGTGGCACCATGTATAACTTTGGCAACGGCTTTACGCCTGCCAACACGCTGGTTGTGAGCCCAACGGCAACAGCGGGCTATTCGGTAACGGTGATGACGGCTACGGGCTGCGTGGCTTCGGCAACGGGTACGGTAACGGTGTTGCCAACGCCAAGCGTCACGCTGACGGCGGCTCCATCGGGCACGGTTCTGGCCGGTACATCGGTAAACCTGACGGCTTCGGGTTGCACAGGTGGCACATTGGCCTGGAGCATCAACGGAGTAAGTGGCACAACCACAACGGTGATACCAACGGCTCCGGTAAACGTCTATTCTGTGACCTGCACCACGGGTGGCCGGTGTACGGCGGTGAGTACGGTAACGATTGTGACCACGCAGCCGCAGTTGGGCAGCTTGGGTAACTTCGTTTTCCAGGACACCAACGGCAACGGCATTCAGGATGCTGGTGAGCCGGGCGTTCCGGGTGTGACGGTGATTCTCTACACGGTATCGAGCAGCACGGCTGCATCGGGTACGGGCATCTTCTCACAGTCGGTCTTGACCAATGCTGGCAGCAGCACGGCCACGAGTAACTACTCATTTACGGGCTTAGCGGCAGGCTGTTATGAAGTGCAGTTTGTGTTGAGCGGGTCTCAGTCGGCCACGTCGGTCTTTACCCAAACGGGTCAGGGCAACGCGGGCAATGACAGCAACGCCAGCATGAACGGCTTGACGGGCGTAGTTTGCCTGAGCGCTGGTGAGAATAACCCGACTATTGACGCGGGTATCATTCCATCAACGAGTTTGGTGGTGACGAACGCGACGGTTTGCGCGGGTCAGCCAACGGCGATTGCTGCGATGGGTTGTCCGGGTACATTAACCTGGAACACGGGCGCAGCAGGTAGCCCGCTACAAGTGAGCACGGCATCGTTGAGTGCTATCACGCAGACAGTAATTCAAAGCTACACGGCGACGTGCGTGTTCAGTGGCATCACGACTTCGGCAGTCGGCACGGTGACGGTATTACCTCGTCCAATGGCGACGCTGACTTCGGCAAGCATCTGTCCGGGCGAATCGGCGACGTTGGTTGCCGGTGGCGGTCCTGACTACAACTTCGGTTCAGGTCTGAGCGCGACGAACACGCTGGTGGTTAGCCCAATGACGAATACCGGTTATTCAGTAACGGTGGTTACGCCAACGGGTTGCGTGGCTTCGGCAACGGGTACGGTAACGGTGTTGCCAACGCCAAGCGTCACGCTGACGGCGGCTCCATCGGGTACGGTTCTGGCCGGTACATCGGTAAACCTGACGGCTTCGGGTTGCACAGGTGGTACATTGGCCTGGAGCATCAACGGAGTAAGTGGCACAACCACAACGGTGATACCAACGGCTCCGGTAAACGTCTATTCTGTGACCTGCACCACGGGCGGCCGGTGTACGGCGGTGAGCACGGTAACGATTATTACTACTACGCCTGCTGTTTGCCCAACGCTGACGATTGTACCGAATACGTCAACCACGATCTGTGAAGGCGGCAGCGCACTGCTGACCGCAACGTCATCTACGAGCGGAACCATCTCTTGGTTCCTGACTCCAACGGGCGGCACTGCGTTTACGACAACGGCAAGCGGTCAGGCATTGGTTGCTGACTTCACCAACACGCTTACCTACTATGCACAGGCTGCCGACGGTTGCCCTCGCGTACCGGTAACGGTGATTGTTGAGCGTCAGCCAGCCACGCCAACTTGCCCTGAGCGGCTCACGGTCTGTAACGGCAATATTGGCGTAATAACGATTAATCTGCTTGACGCACAGCCCGCGATTGCACTGCCAACGGGTTATGCCTACGAATGGCGCACGGGTCTGCTGCCAACATCGTCGCTGGTACAAAACGTAACGGCGGTTGGCGTAGGTAAATACTACCTGTTTGTTCGCTCGCGGTTGGGTTGCTACAGTTTCCCATCAATCCTGACGGTTGAAGGCGTATCATGCGAGTGCAAAAACCAGCCGACAATTGCTGTTGGCCCCGGTAAGAGTATCTGCGAAGGCGAAACGGTTAGCCTGTCTGCTGTATTGGGCGGTTCGGCAACGAGCCTGGCCTGGACAACATCTGGCACGGGTGTATTCAGCACCACATCAGGCGTAACGACGGTTTACACCCCATCGGCAGCCGATAGGCTGGCTGGTTTGGTAACGATCTCGGCCCGCACCAACGATCCTGACGGAACGGGCGTGTGTGTAGCGGCTACGAGTTCATTGGTGGTGCAAATCAACGAGCGCCCCGACGCACCGATTGGTGTTGCCTGTGACGATGTAGTTCTGTGCCAGGGCTTCACCACCAAATTGGTTGGTTTTGCTCCTGACGCTGTGAAAATCAACTGGTACGATCAGAATGGTCAGTTCCTGGGCTTCACGGATGCCAAAGGTGGTAAACTCACCATCACGCCGATGATGAGTGGTACGGTAACGTACTTCGCCGAAGCCGTTAGTGAAGATGGTTGCGTAAGTAGCACCCGCTCGTCGGTGACGATTGTGGTACGTGCCTGCCTTGCCGACCTCGGCGTAGAGAAGCAGGTAACGCCGACTGGCCCGTATAAAGTTGGTCAGACGATCAGCTATGTCATCAGGGCGTTTAACAACGGCCCGGTTTCGGCCAGTAACGTAACCGTGATGGACGCGCTGCCAAGCCAGTTGGCTTTTGTAAGTGCATCGCCAAATGGCGTGTATAACGCAGCAACGAACACCTGGACGATTGGCAACCTGACCACAACCGGCAGCGGTGCTTCGGCCCTGCTGACGATTCAGGCGAAAATCATCGGTACGGGAACGGTTAAGAACGTGGCGGTAATTACCGGTACCAACGACGACCCGACCAAGCCGGAGAACAATACGTCGACGGTAACGATTGAGGTGCCGACCTGCGACGTGATTGTGCCACCGCACATTACGTGTACGCTGACTGAAATCTGTAAAGGATACAGCACAACGCTCCGCGCTACGGAATGTAAAGGCACGGTACTTTGGTCGAACGGTCGGACGGGCGCAACGATTGATGTGTTCCCGATAATGACCACGACCTACACCGCCACCTGTATTTCAGGGGCCTGCGCCAGCCTGGCATCAAACGCAATCACGGTAACGGTACTCGATCCGAAGCAACCCGTCATCACCGCTAGTGCCAACAGCGTTTGCATCGGTGGTTCGGTGAGCCTGACGGCAACGGGTTGTGTGGGTGGAACCTACAAATGGTCAACGGGCGCAACAACGCCGGTAATCACGGTTAGCCCAACTACGCGCACCAACTACACGGTGAACTGCCTGATTGGTAATTGCCCAAGTGCGCCGGCTGAGAAGCTGATCGAAATTGGCTCTGACCTGCCCAAGCCAACGGTTACGTGCAGTTCGTCGGTGGTTTGCCCAGGCGAATCGCTCGAACTGACAGCCAACTGCACAACGGGTATGCCGATGTGGAGCAATGGTGCAACCACGAACCGCATCACGGTAACGCCAACGGTTGGTAACAACTCGTACTTCGTAACCTGCAAGAGCGGTGCCTGCACCAGTCCACAGTCAGAGAACTACGTGATTACGATCAAAGCACCCCGTGTACCAACGGTTACGCCAAACAGCGCGACGATCTGCCCCGGCGGTAGCGTAACGCTTACGGCTTCGGGTTGTGAAGATGGTACCATCGTTTGGAACAATGGCACAACCAACAATAGCTTAGTGGTGCGCCCAACGGCAAGCCAGGGCTACACGGCCCAGTGCAAGTTCCGCACCTGTATCAGCAACGCGTCTATACCAACGCAGGTAGTGGTGACAACCCCGGGAACACCGATTGTGGATTTCCCAACGAAGACTTCGATCTGCTCTGGCGAGTCGCTGACGCTGACGGCCTCTGGTTGTGGCGCGGCCTCAACGGTGTGGAGTGACGGTCAGACCGGAACAAGTATCCGCATCATGCCAACCACCCGTACCGTTTACTCGGCGCAGTGTGTGGCTGGTTCATGCCGCAGCGATGTCTCGAACAAAATCACGATCAACGTAAACACGAACGGAACGGCGCCAACTATCGCAGCGTCTAAAACGGCTATCTGCGCTGGTGAGTCGGTAACGCTCACCGCATCGAACTGCCCAACGGGTGGCACGGTAGTCTGGAGCGATGTTGCCATGACGAACGGCTCAACACTGGTAGTGATGCCAACGGCGGCAACTATGCACTACTTCGCCATCTGCAAGCAGAGCGACAAGTGTGGCTCGCCGAAGTCGAACACAATCGGCTTCTCGATCACGCCAATCCCAACGCCAACGGTAACGTGCAGCGAAACGGCTGTATGCCCCGGCGAGAAGGTAACGCTGATTGCCGAGAACTGCGCCGGTGTGCCGATGTGGTCAACGGGTGAAACAACAACGATGATTGACGTTCGCCCAACGGTGACGACAACCTACACGGTAACGTGCGTGATTGGTGCCTGTAAATCGGCTGGTTCACAGAACTATACGATTCAGATCATCAGAATAGCTGCACCGACTATCGCAGCCTCGAAAACGCTGATCGAAACTGGTGAGAGCGTATCACTCACGGCAACGGGTTGTACCGACGGAACCATTGTCTGGTCAAACGGCTCAACGGGGAACGTGATTATGGTGCAGCCAACGGCCACGCAGAGTTACTTCGCCAACTGTATTGTTCGTACCTGCCCGGTTGATCCGTCAATCACAATCACGATTGTTGTCAACGGTGGTTGCCAGGCGAAAGCCGGTGCGCTCCGTACTGATAACCCGGTGGTTTGTGCTGGTGGCGCAACATCAGTGGTGCTGACTGCCGTGCCAAATGGTGGCAAGGTTGTACCGGCTGGCTACTCAACACTGTATGTGTTGACGCAAGGCACCGACCTCGTGATTCAGCAGGTAAGTGCCACGCCGAGTTTCTCGGTAGCGGCCACGCCGGGCGAGTACACGCTGCACACGCTGGTTTACAACGCGAACCCGTCTGACCCGAACTTCCTCGACCTGTCGGGTGTGGTGCTGGGAACGACCAAAGCCAGCGCGGTTCTGAACGTCATCAGCACCAGGAAATTGTGTGCTGACTTAGATGCAGCGGGTGTGAAAGTGACCGTGAAATCTGTGGCACCGCCGACTATCTTCGGCAGCCCATCGCAGACGGTATGTCTCGGCACTACGGTGTCGCTCTCGGCAATCGGTTGTGCAGGCGGTACGGTTATCTGGTCGAACGGATTCACCGGCAACCCGCTGGTGGTAACGGCAGTAACGGAAGACATCCGGCAAATGGCAACCTGCACCATTGATGGTTGCACGAGCGAGCCTTCGGCCAGCTACGATGTGGTGGTGATTATTCCGACGAATCCGACAATCTCGGCCAGCAAACTCAGCGTTTGCCTGCCAGAATCGGTCACGCTGACGGCTACGGGTTGCCGCGCCGGTTATGTAGAGTGGAGCAATGGCACAACCGGATCAACGATTGTGGTAACGCCAACGGCTTCGGCCAACACCTACAAAGCACGGTGTGTGGTGCCGGGGTGCCCAAGCGAGTTCTCGCCAAACACAACCATCGCCGTTGGCCCGCCGAGCGCACCAACAGCCGGTATTGTGTCTGGAACGGCAACGGTGAGCAGCACAACAATCTGCTTCGGTGCAACGGTACAGTTAGTGGCAACGGGTTGCCCAACGGGTAGCTACGTCACGTGGTCGAATAACTCGGTCGGTCATACCATCACGGTATCGCCCGCTGTTACCGACACCTACACGGCCCGCTGCTGCACGTCTGATAACTGCAAGAGCGATCCATCGCCGGTGTTGACGGTAACGGTGCTGCCAAAAGTGGCCCAGCCGAAAATCAAAGACCTGACCAATGTATGTCCGATTATCACGGTTGACCTGACAACGGGTATCACCAGCGCGGCTTCGGCAGGCGGTATGTTTGAGTTCTACACGAGCAGCACTCTTGACCCCGCCACGAAAGTGAGCAACCCGAACGCGGTTGGCAAAGGCATCTACTACGTGGTTGAAAAATCGGCCAGTGGTTGCCTGAGTCTGCCCGCTACGATCAACGTGAATATCACCGATTGCGGTGGCACACCAACGCCATGCAATACCAACCCGGCTACGGCAAACGCGGGTGCAGACAATAACATCTGCGCGGCTAAAACCTACAAACTGGCAGGTACATTGGGTGGAGGAGCCGTAACCGGCAAATGGACAACGAGCGGAACGGGTACGTTCTCTGACCCCTTCGCTCCTGACGCAACCTACACAGCATCAGAAGCTGACGTACTGGCGGGCAAGGTGGTACTGACCCTGACGGGCAGTACCAACAACCCGGTCTGTCCAACGGCGGCTGATAACCTGACACTGACGATTGGCGGGGTTGCTCCAACCCCGACCATTACGCCCAAGGGTTCTCTGATTGTGTGTGCCGGTGGGTCGGTAACGCTGGAGGCTTCTCAGGCCGCCAGCTACCTCTGGAACACCAAAGCCACCACCCGGACAATCTCGGTAACGGCATCGGGTGTTTATACCGTGCAGACGCTGAACGCCCAGGGTTGCTCATCGCTGCCATCGGCCAGCATCACCGTAACGGTGGGTGCGCCGATTGCCGCGCCGATTGTCTCGAATTTGCGGAACATCTGTCCTGAAGGCAAAGTTGACCTGACCCGCGCGCCGGTGATGACCCTGCCCGAAGGCAGCACCTATGAGTACTACATTGACGAGACCCGTCAGTTTATCGTGACGACACCGAGAGAAGTGTGTGAAGATGAGTATTACGTGTTCATCCGCACCCGCGAAGGTTGTTACAGCGATCCGTCAATGGTGATTGTGAAAGACTTCTACTGTCCGGCTGATAAAGACCGGGCTGATCTGAGCATCACAAAAACGGCCAGTGCATCGGCAGTAGGCCGGGGCCAGGCTGTGACCTACACGGTAACGGTGACGAACAACGGCCCCGATGCCGCCAGGAATGTGGACATCCGCGATATCCTGCCCGCAGGTTTAGACCTCCAGATTGGCTCAACGGCACTGGATTTCGACTTCGCCAACGGCATGATTACCAAGAGCATCCACAGCCTGTCGGCCAACCAGTCGGTAACGATTTCGTACTCAGCTAAGCTCACGCAGCCGGGTACTGTTACCAACACGGCAGAGATCGCTTACTCGGATGTTGTTGACCCGAATACGGCCAATAACAAAGCCAGCGCAACGGTCACAAACACGGCAACGGTGAAACCCGGCATGATTGGTATTGCCAAGAATGCGTTGACGACACTGAATAACGACGGCACATTTACCGCTTCGTTCCAGTTCCGGTTGACTAACTACGGCGATACCAAACTGACCAACGTACAGGTGATGGACGATCTGACCACCGTGTTTGGATCGCACACTGTCACCAGCGTATCGGTGCAGCAGGCCCTGGGCGGTACGGGTTACTCACTTGTTCCCAACGCGGCTTACACCGGCACGGGCAGCAACGTGAATTTGCTCAACGCAGCTAACAGCTCAATCGAAGCCGGATCAACGGGCTTGCTGGCACTGACGGTAAACGGTATGGTGAACCCAGCCGATGCCAGCCGCGCCTTCAGTAACTCGGCAATGGCCTCGGCCCTGAGCGGAACGGCTACAACGGAAGATGCGTCGGTAGCCGGTGCAGATGCCGACCCCGACAATGACGACGACCCAACCAACAACGCCGGGCCGACCAACTTTACCCTCGCGCAGCCACAGGCCGTGCCGGGAATCGGGGTAGCTTTGGCCGCGAAATCGGTTGAGAAGCAGCCCGACGGCACCGTAACGGTGGTCTATGAAGCAACGGTGAAGAACTTCGGTAATAAACCATTGAACGACGTGCAACTGACCAACGACCTGACCAAGACGTTCACCGCTCCCGCTACCTTCACCGTGCTGGGTACGTCGAGCAGCACGTTTGGCGCAAACGCCCTCTTCAACGGAAGCAGCGTAACCACCCTGCTTGGGCCGGGTAATACGCTGGCTGCCGGTGCAACAGGGACGGTAACGATACTGGTAAGCGTGATGCCAAATGGAGCCACCGGGCCGTTCTACAACAGCATAATCGCCAGTGGAACACCAGAAAGCACCTCGGTTGTATTGCAGGATGTATCGAACACGGGTTACGACCCAACACCAGCGGGCGAAACCCCAACGGCGGTTCGCTTCGACTTGCCCAACGCACTGCTTGGTGTGGCTAAATTAGTTGGTACGCCAATGTCGGTATCGGGGGTTGATGGTCAGTACGATATTCCCTACACCATCTCGGTAACGAACTTCGGAACCGAAGACCTGACCGATCTGCAAGTGACAGACGATCTCTCGGCAGCCTTCAACGGCGCGGGTATCATCAGCACAACGCTCGCGGTGCAAACCAGCGGCACGGGCTTGACGGGGAATCCGAATTATACGGGACAGGGAATGTTAACGAACCTGCTGTCTGGAACGGCCAACACACTGGCAAAAGGACAGACGGCTACGTTGAGCTTCACGGTTCGGGTAGACGTAAGTTCGGCCAGCAGTCTGACCTTTAACAACACGGCAATCGCAACGGCGCAGGCCGGCACGGCGGTAACGTCAGACACCTCAACGTCTGGCACCAACCCCGATCCGACCAATACGCTTGATCCACGCCTGAGCAACGACCCAACGCCGGTGACGCTCAACAACGCCAATGCCGTACCGTTTATCGGTCTGGCCATGACGGTGAAGGACACCGTGCGGCAGGCCGATGGCAGCTATAACGTGACGTACATTATTGTCGTCAAAAACTACGCCGGTGTCATGCTCAGTAACGTAGTGCTGACCGACAGCCTGGCCGGGGTCTTCCGCGATCAGGACGGCGCGACCTTCAAAGTGGTTGGTACGCAGGTGGCTGGCAATGGCAGCGGTCTGCGAGTGAACCCGGACTTCAACGGAAGCACCGATTCACGCCTGACCTTGGGAGCAAGCAGCTCATTGGCCGCCGGACGGGTAGACACGCTTTACTTAGTGGTGAACGTGAGCAGCACGGGTGTGAAAGAAACATTCCTGAACTCGGCAGTGGCTACGGCGCAGGCGGGAACTACGAAAGTCTCTGACATCTCGACGAACGGTGTCAATCCTGACGTAAACGGCAACCGCAACCCAACCGACTCGAACGAGGGTGAGGCAACGCCACTGACGCTGCTGGCTGGCGAAGTCAACGTGTTTATCCCAGAAGGCTTCTCGCCAAACGGTGATAACATCAACGACCGCTTCGTGATTCGCGGGGCGCAGACGCAAACGGTCAGCATGGAGATTTACAACCGCTGGGGTCTGGTTGTTTATAAAAACGACGACTACAAGAACGACTGGGACGGTACGGCCAATACGGGTGTAAACGTGGGTGCCAGCACCGCCGGCCTGCCCGAAGGAACGTACTTCTACCGCGTGAAACTCAGCGACGGTAAAGTATATGTACGCTACATGACAATTAACCGATAGTAGTTCGCTGTTTTTGGTTCGATGTTTGATAGTAAATCATGGTGTGCAAACACGATAGGAAACGTTAAACATCGAACCTCAAACAGTCAATATTCAGCACGATGAATAAGCATTATTCTCATTCTCTCAAGCTATGGGCAGCCGGGCTGCTCCTGACTCTCGGAGTCGGTAAAAGCACACACGTTCAGGCGCAGCAAGACAAGATGTACTCGCAGTACATGTTTAACATGATGGCCCTGAACCCGGCCTACGCCGGTAGCCGCGACGTATTGAGCGCAACGGCTCTGTATCGCTCCCAGTGGGTTGGTCTGGAAGGCGCACCGCAAACGGCAACGTTTACGATGGACATGCCCCTCAACCGCGAACGGGTTGGTATCGGTCTCCAACTGTACAACGACCGCATTGGTCTCTACAACGAAACGGGGGCGTTTTTCTCCTACGCCTTCCGCATCAAACTCGGCCAACGCTCAACGCTGGCACTCGGTTTGCAGGCGGGCGCACTGAGCCTGAGAGCCAACCTGACCGATGCCCGTTTAGTACCGGCGGGTGTATCGGCAGACCCGGCCTTCGCGCAGAATATCAGCAAGATGTTGCCAAACGTGGGAACCGGAATTTACATCAGCAACGATAAGTCGTATCTGAGCATTTCGGTGCCGAAACTGTTGAAAAACCGCCTGACGGATTTCGACTCCGGCCCAAACCGGGCCGTAGAACGTCGGCACGCCTACGCAGCGGCTGGTTTCGTGATTGGTTTGACTCCGTCATTGAAACTCAAGCCGTCGGTGCTGGTGAAGTATGCCGAAGGCTCGCCCCTGGCGTTCGACGGCAACCTGAACCTCTGGATCAACGACCGGGTGGCAATTGGCACCTCGTTTCGCAAGAATCAGTTTTTCTCGCTCACCGATTATTCGAACGATGCGATTGTCGGTATGGTTGAATTACAACTCAGCGATCAGATGCGGTTAGGTTATGCCTTCGACCGGACGCTGAACCGATTGGGGCTGGTAGCGCCCAACTCGCACGAGATTATGCTGCGCTACGAATTTGGGTTTGGCAAGAGCAAGATTCTGACCCCGCGTTATTTTTAACGAACGCTGTGGGTTATACGTTTCCTGAAATCGGGGAATCAGTCGGGTCAAACCGGGTTGATTCCCCGATTTTTTGTTTCCGTAAATCTATCTTTGTGTAAAACAAAAACGACCATGCAGAAGGCACTCATTCGCTTCGACTGGGCTATGAAACGGCTCCTGCGGCAAAAATCAAACTTCGGTATTCTGGAAGGCTTTCTGTCGGAACTCCTCCAGGAAGATATTAAAGTTGAGCAGATACTTGAAAGCGAAAGCAATCAGGAACTGGCTGGCCGCAAGTTTAACCGCGTTGATCTATTGGCCCTTAACAGCAAAGGCCAGTTGATTATCATTGAGTTACAGGCCAACAGTGAGAAGGATTATTTTTACCGGATTATGTTTGCCACCGCCAAAGCGATGATCGAACACTTTCAGCTGAGTCAGCCTTATCAGGAGATTAAAAAAGTGTATTCTATCAACATCGTCTACTTTGATCTGGGGCAGGGAACTGATTATGTGTATCACGGCAAGACCGAGTTTACCGGCTTGCACACAGGAGACGTGCTGGGGTTATCAACCCGGCAAAAGAAGGGGTTTGGCCTTGACCATGTTTTTCAGGTTTACCCGGAATACTATATCCTGAAGATCAATAAGTTCGATAATCTGGCGAAAGACACACTTGATGAATGGATTTATTATTTCAAGAATAACGAAGTCAAACCCGGATCGGTGGCAAAGGGGCTGGCATTGGTGCAGCAAAAATTAGAGTTCGAGGGGCTGAGTTTAGTGGAACGGCAGGTTTACGTGAAAGAAATTGAAAACAGTGTTATCGAACGTGATGTATGGGAAACAACCATTGAGGAAGCGATGGATAAGGCCGAGGAAAAGGCCGAGGAAAAGGGTATTGAAAAGGGTATTGAAAAAGCCACCCGGCAGGGCATCCTCCGCGCCCTGCAACGGGGCAAACTGACCGACGAAGAAATTGCCGAAGATTTTGACGTAACAATCGAGGTAGTAGCTGACCTCCGGCAGACGTTGCATTCCTGATACCGTTCTTGCGGTGTCGTCCCTCAAAATCGGGTAATCAGCCGGGTCACACCGGGTTGGTTCCCCGATTTTTTTATGTGATACACCGGAGTTACCGAAGGTACGGATGGGCGTTCTTGCGTCGGTTTATGACGTTCCCAGCCGCTGAACTTCGGCTTCCAACGCCTGTACCCGTTCCTTCAATCCCAGAATGATTTGATCGTGGGGGCCAACTAAATCTTCATACAACTGCCGGGCATCGAGGGATATGCCGTCTCGCTGTCCATCGGCTTTGGCTATCTTGACTATCAAGCCGGGTGGGAATAAGTCTGTAATCTCAACCCCGAACAGTTCGGCCAATGGCGGCAGGTAGCTTGCCCGGAGCATAGCTTTATCGCTTTCCCAGGTGTGATACGTGCTTTTTGTGACGTTGAGCCAGTCGGCAACGTGTTGTTGCGAGAGACCCAGTCTCTTGCGGTTCTGTTTAAGAATAGTGCCAAATAAAACCATAATCGCATTGTGGTTAGAGAACAGTACTCTACCCGAAGATTTTTGAATTGACAGGCAAAAAGGCTGAAATTTGAAGCGACCAAGCACCAAACCAGCCTTTAAGGATGAAGAAGATCATCAGGGACGAAGTTATCAAGTTGCTTCATAAAATCCCATTAGCCAAG
>JBBRUV010000041.1:0-19329 GCA_038247465.1 Cytophagales bacterium | reverse complement strand
CCCTTGGTTGGAAACAAAAAAAATTTTGTGTTGTTGTTTGTGTTGTTTCTGGGGGGGGGGGCGCCCGCCCGGTTACTTTTTCTCCCCCCCCCGGGGGGGCACCCCCACCACCCACTAACCACTACGAATGAATTGCCCGAGTTCGGGAGCGCATAACGGCAATGAGTTCGGCTTCGGTTGCGAAGGCACCGTTGACGTTCACGGCGTGGCTTGCCAGCACGTCGTACCGTTTCCGCATCAGGTTGTAAAACACGCCCAGGAAGTCCAGCCCGTCGAAGACAATAGCCTGATTTTGGGCGTATTTGTCGAGTGTTTTCTGGAAAAAAGTGGGGTGTTCGCTCCAGTGCATGGCCGGGCGTTGGTGGTGGCTGATGTGGTAGCCATCGTTCCAGCACTTGTGGTTGTACTTCACGTTGATGCAGGTAATGCTGTTTTTGAAGGGATTGGCCGGGTCTGCCGCATCCACAAAGGCGTGTTGTGTCCAGTTGCCAAGCATGGCAATGAGCCGGTAAATCACAAACGGCAGCAAAAACACCATTATCGTGGCAGGGATGCTCACAAAGCACAGCCCAATGCACATTACCACAAAACACAACTCGCCAAACACGGCCCGATAAACGAGTTTCATGCGGTTTTTGCTGCGGAGATAGACCAGCAAATCGCGCACACCGAAGACAAAAAACTGCCCGAAATAGGTCAGGAAGCCCCGGAGACTGTCGCGCTGATAGGGCATTGTGGTGCTGTCGTCGGGGTCAACGTTATTTTCGGGGTGGTGCATCCCGATGTGATGGCTGTAATAAGTTTCGGGCGTTTGGCCGAAAAACGGAGCCAGACACCACGTCAGGTAGTAGTTCATCCACTCGTATTCGGGCTTGAACAACGGGCGGTGACTGGCGCAGTGCAGCATCAGCCCGAAGGGGCCTTTGAACCGAAAATTACTGACGTAAAAATGCCCGGCGGCAACGGCTACAAACAGCCACCCGGTCACAAACGGCATAAACAGCAGTACGGCCAGCGGCACAAGCGTAACCGAAATCTGCCCCATCAGGTAGCAGAACGGCAAATCGCGCTCGTCTTTAATGAATTGCAGGAAAAAACGGTCGGTAGCCGAGTGAGATTGGGGCAAAAACGTTGGGTCGGTGATCGGGCCAAGAGACTTCATACACGGGAGTAGTTTGATTTGAGCGCACAATATACAAAAGAAAGACGGTCGGACGCAAGAAGAAAGACGGTTGAAAGGTCATCTGTTAGTCTTTCTTCCTGCGTCCAACCGTCTTTCTTCTTTCTAAAACCAGGGCCGTCTGACTTTGAACGTTTTCCGAAGGCCACTGACCAGCAACACCGCCCCAATAATACCGAAGATAATGGCTAACGTATTGATATTCAGAATGGCAAACACAACGGCGATGAGAATCACAAAGACCGAGGCTTTGATTTTCCAGCTGATGCGTTGCCACCAGTTCAGTTGAGGCCGGGGTTTCAGACCCAGCCATTCGCGGAATGTTTTGCGGGGTGGCTCGCGGTTGCTGCGGGCTTTGGGGCGCGGTTGCTGATCGGTTTCTATCCCCAACCGATCTACCCGACCAGGTGCAGACACCCCCAACCCCCTGAAGGGGGCGTTCTGTCGCAGGGAAACCACCGATTCTAATCTTGTCCGCGACTCAAAAGGCCCCTTCAAGGGGTTGGGAATAGCTGCCGATGCCTCCAGCAATTCCTCCTCAACAGGCTGTATATCAGCGATTATAGTCTCTGGTATTGTATCAGTGGGCGGAATGTTTCGGGTAATTTCAGACCGGATATCAACCCGAAACGGCTCGCCGGGGGTGCGTTGAAAGAGCGCGTATGGACGCTGACAGGCGGCAAAAAAGGCAAAGAGAACAAGTGTGGTGATGAGCCGAAAAGCAAGTTGCATGAAACGTACAGAGAAAAACGGAAAAGCCGGAAAACGCTTTTACAACGAACCGGCTCCCCGAAATCATATCCGCACAGGCGCAGTTTTTGCGGGATACCATTGGCTAAAGCCGAACGGCGTAGTTCACAAACTCATCAGTTCTTTAAACCGGATAGCCTGTCGGCGGCTGATCTCGATTTTATCGCCCCCACCGCGCAACGTCACCAGCAACCCGCCACTGAACCAGGGTTCGATTTTTTCAATCCAATTCAGGTTGATAATGTGCTTGCGGTTAGCCCGGAAGTAGGTGTCGGGGTGGAGTCGGTCTTCGAGTGCGTTTAATGACTTGAGGACGAGCGGTTTTTGGTCGTCAAAAAACAGCCGGACGTAGTTGCCCATGCTCTCGAAGAGCCGCACCTTGTCGAGCCGCACAAACCAGCATTTCTCGCCATCTTTAACAAACACCTGATCCATCGGGCCGAGGATTTTCTGGCCGGGCGTATCGGGGGTTTTGGCGGCTTCGCGGGCGTGCTGGAGTTCTTCTTCTACGCGCTGAACGGCTTCTGAAAGCCGTTGTAAATCAACGGGTTTCAGCAAATAATCAAGTGCGTTTACCTCAAATGCTTTCAGGGCGTATTCGTCGTAAGCAGTGGTAAAGATCACCTCCGGGGCTTTGCCTTCGATGGACTGCAACAACTCGAAGCCGTTTTTGCCGGGCATCTGAATGTCGAGAAACAGCAAATCAGGTTGTAACGTCTCAATCATCGGCAGGGCTTCGTCGGCGTTGGCAGCCTCGCCGATAATGTCAATTTTGGGAAAATTATCGAGCAGTCGACGGAGTTCGGCGCGGGCCAATCGTTCGTCGTCAATTAAAATTGTTTTCATGAAAAAAAGTAAAAAAGGGTGTCATACGAAGGGGTAAAAATTTTTTTTTGGTCTGCCGACCGAAAGCCAACGGTTATCAATTTGCCACTGGTTGCCGCGCTTCTTTTGCCCGTTTAAACAGTCCTTCCGAATGAGCCGGGATGATGACTTCGGCCCGCACGACTCCCTCGGCTTCCTGCATAATGCCGAATGTAGCATCCGGCCCAAACAGCAATTCGAGCCGTTGTATGGTATTTTTCAGCCCGAAACCACCTGATTTCGGTTCGTTTATGTCGCCCAGTGTTCCGGTGTTCCGAATCACGATGTGGCACAGATCGCTCAGGCCCCGGTTGGTTTCTTCGAGCCGCGAGGTGACTTCGACAAACCCACCGCCCACCACCTGCGACACCCCGTGTTTGATGGCGTTCTCGACCAGCGTTTGCAACATCATCGGCGGTACCTGCCAGAATAGCGTCCGGGCATCGAGCGTAACACGGGCCTGCAATCGGTCTTCGTAACGGACTTTTTCGAGGGCTAAATAATCATCAACGGTTTTGATTTCCTCGCGCAGTTCAACGGTTTTCCGCCGGTCGGCTAAAAGCGAATTACGGAGAATATTAGACAGTTGAGTGATGCCCTGCTGCGCTTTGGCAGGGTCTTCATACACCAATGCCCGAATACTATTGAGGGCGTTAAACACAAAATGCGGATTCAGTTGCGACCGCAGCACCTTTGCTTCTGACTCACGGATGCTGGTTTTGAGCAGGATTTTCTCGATTTCATACTGCCGCGTTTCTTCTACGTAATGATACGCGGTATAGCTCAATACCCAGGCCAGCATGGTTTTTCCCCACGACATCAGGTAGCCGAACATTACCCAGGGTTCGTCAACGATGTATTGCGGCACAATCATCCGGTCGAAGGGCAGGTTTACCATCGTCATAATCAGGGCCAGCATAAACACCGAAATCAGCACACGCGGAGCCAGTTTAAAAAACGGCAATCGCACCCAGTTCCAGCGTCTGATCATGAGCCGGTACAGGTGCGTGAGGGTGATACCAAGCGTGATATTGGCGAGGGCTAAGTAAAGCGCGTCGGGGTCAAAACCATCTTCGAGCAGATAGGCCAGATACTCCACCGCCATGAGGAGCGTCCAGCCGAAAAGCTGACAGAACCAGTATAATTTTTGTTTCGACCAGGGCATTTAGTTAGTAGCTGGTGGCTGGTTATTAGTGCGGTTTCCCGCCGGGACTGGTGCGAACTGGCCCATGCCCTTAGCCATTGTGTTATCTACGAAACTACGGAGAAAGAGCGTGCAGGAATTGGGCGAATTACACGAGCGGGCCGATGCGGGGAGTAGCGGCAACTACGGCATCTGCCACGTGGAGGGGTGGGGTTGGCCACCCCTCCCAATCTGGGCGAAGGCAATGGCACTGCTTAATAACGGCAGGAGCAGAATTAAGTAAGTAGTGAACAAATTTCATAGTGGTTATTGTGTTTGCCCAAATATATGGATCTGTTTTTTCAGAAGACAAATACTCTCCCATCCCCCGATGCTTCCCAACCAGCATGATATAAAGCCGGGCATTTTGCCTTTGTGGGATAAACTCGTCTGTTTGTCCATGACAGCTACGTACTTTACCGAGACTTCTGAAGATTTAGAGCCGCTTTTTGAGGGAATTTCCCGGTTGCGCGTGGGCATCATTGGCGATTTCGCGCTTGATCTCTACTACAACTATACCCCCGAAACCGGCGAGCAATCGCTGGAAACGGGGCTTACCGTGCATTGGGGAGCCAGACCGGGCGGTTCACTCGGTGCGGCTGGCAACGTGGTGCAGAATCTGGTGGCCCTCGGTGTGCAGCAGGTCTGGGCCGTGGGGTGCGTCGGGCCGGATTTGTTCGGGCGTGAGATGCGTCACCTGCTCAACCAACACGGCGTTCATACCGATCACCTCCTGACGGCCAACGGCGGTTGGGATACGTGTGTCTATACCAAACCGATGCGGGGGCCTGTTGAAGCCAATCGCATTGACTTCGGAAGCCAGAACACCCTGCACGACAGTCTATTCGAGCAGTTGCTCAACCGATTGGACAAGTTGTTGCGCCAGCTCGATGTGCTGATAATCAACCAGCAATTCCGGTGCCCACTGCTTACTGCCGACCGCAGCGACCGGCTAAATGCCCTCATCCGGCAGCATCCCTCAGTTTGCTACGTGGCCGATATGCGCGATGTGGGTTTGCGGCTTCGGGGCGTTACGCTGAAAGTAAATACCACCGAACTGGCCCGTTTTCTGGGCCAGTCGGTTCCTGAAATGCCCGGCTTGGCCTGGTGCCTCGAACACGGCAGGACATTATCCAAACAAATCGGCGGTGCGCTGGTGGTGACGCGGGGCCAATCCGGTATCGTTTATATCAACAACCACGATACCTGGTCGGTGGACGGGCTGACCCTCCCCGGCCCGCTCGACACGGTGGGGGCGGGCGATACGGTTGTCGCGGCTTTGGCGGCTGCCCTGAGTGCCGGGGCTACACCACCACAAGCGTTGCGGGTTGCAAATCTGGCTGCAGCCGTAACCGTGCAAAAACTTGGGCAAACCGGAACGGCCACGCCCGCCGAAATTCGAGAGCTACTAATCACTTATTCCGTTTATGAACCCGCAAACGATTCAACAACACCGGCAGGAAATGCACCGGCACCTGACCCAGGAACTGCTCCCATTTTGGGTGAGCCGTAGCCCCGATTACACCAACGGCGGCTTTAACACGCACTTCGATCAGCACGGACGCGACGTGGGTACCGACGAAAAGTCGCTGATTGCGCAGACGCGCTCCGTTTTTACCTATTCATCGGCGCACCGGGCGGGCTACGGTCAGGAGTTCGCCGACCTCGCCCGGCACGGTGTCGATTACCTGATCGCCCGGATGTGGGACGCGGAACACGGCGGTTTCTACTGGATGACCGACCGGCAGGGTAATGTGGTGAACGACCAGAAAATCGTGTACGGGCAAAGTTTCGCCATCTACTGCCTGAGCGAATACACCCTCGCCACCGGCGACCCGCGCGGCCTGACCTACGCCCAAAAGCTGTTCGACCTGTTGCAAAAACACGCCGTTGATACGTGCTACGGTGGCTATTTTGAGGTGTTTTACCACGACTGGACACTGAAAGAATCGGGGCCGGGGGGCGGAGACCGCAAAACCCTCGATGTGCACATGCACCTCATGGAAGCCTTCACCACGCTTTACGAAGCCAGTCAACAGCCCCTGCACCGCCGAAAACTGCTCGAAGTAATCGAGCTGCTCACCACACGAATCATGCACCCGGTCTATGGCACGGGCATCCCGCAGTTCTGGGCCGATTGGCGCGTGGCCCCCCAAATTAAATTCGATATCGTCTGGGGATGGGATCGCTTTGCCGAGGGTGGCGTAAAGCAGGCCGCCGACGACAACACCAGCTATGGGCACAATGGCGAGTTTGGCTGGCTCCTGCTCCACGCCCTGGCTATCATGAAACTGCCCTACGATACCTGGCGCGAGGCTGTACTAAAGCCCTTCCACCATGCCGTCACCTACGGGGTCGATTGGGAACACGGGGGCGTGTTTGTCGAAGGTTCACACAGCGGCCCTGTGTTTGACCGCGAGAAAGAATTTTGGCAACAGGCCGAGTCCCTCATCGCTTTTCTGGATGCCTTCCGGCTCACGGGCGATGAAACCTATTGGCAAGCCTACGCCAACGTCCATCGGTTTGTGCTCGACAAGATGGTGAATCACGACGTAGGCGAATGGTGGCCCCTGATGACGCGCGAGGGGCAACCCATCTGGACGCATATGAGCCATTCGTGGAAAATCAATTACCACTCCGTCCGGTCTGTTATCCAGGCGATTCGGCGGCTCGATCTGTTGTTGGCCGGACAATAAGCGGGGCAAGTCCTGTTAAAATTATTCCTTCAACCCTGTCCGGTTTCCGTACCTTCATTCGTCTTCCCCTTGAAAGCCACGACGAACGGGGCTACACAAACCAAATAAACTTCAGTATCAATCATGGAAAAATTCATGCTCATCTTCCACAACGAGGCTTCGTTGACCACCATGCACCCGTCGCCCGAAGAAATGCAGGCCGAAATGCAACGCTGGAACGAGTGGATTAGCGGCATAGCCGCGCAGGGTAAATTCGTCAGCAATGATGCCCTGATGCCGTTCGGCAAAGTAGTTCGCGGGTCGCAGCACGTCATTACTACAACGGAGCCTTGTTGCTGTTTGTGAGCCTGATTCCGTTTTTGACCAACGTGCTGGCACGCTATATCCAGACCTCGGCCACCGAACTCTCGGCGGCATTTTCGATGCTCATTTTTGCCGCCATCACCAGAACCCTCTACCTGATGTGGAACCACGCCACTACTGATTATCACCTGCTGAAACGCCCGTCTGCCGATGTCCGCATTCTGACCGTTCGCAAAGGGCTGCCCATCAGCACCTGCGTCTATATCGCGTCGGCGTTGCTGGCAATGCTGGTGCCGTTTGTCAGCATTCTGATTGGATTGCTGATGATTGTGTATCTGGCCCGGCTCAAATATCACCGCGAAAAAGTCGTTTAGTATAGTGAGTAAATAGCCTATTCAATCCATTCTGTTTTCTATCTGTAGCTATGCGTTTTTTGCTTTATTTTCTGATAGCAATCTTGCTGACAACCGGGCTGTTTGCCTGCACTGCCGTTGGCCCGGCCACTAACATTTTTGGTGCCAACACGCCCCACGAACAGTACGAACGATCATTAAAAACTGCCGACCTCGACCGCACCGCTCTCGGCTCCGACTGGCTCGTGGCTGCCGAACGCGCCCTTCGTGATTCGCTCAGCATCACCATGCCGTACCGCGAAACGGGCTATTTTCCGGCTAACCGCGCCACTGCCATTGGCTATACCCTCACCGCACAACGGGGCGACCGGCTCCTGATTCGGATCGAGACGCAGGGGCAACAGTCGGCCCGTGTGTTTATTGATGTGTTTGAAATAGACGGAAAAAACCGGGTCACGCGGGCAATTTCGGCACAGGCCGATACCGCGGTGCTGGCCTGGGATGTTCGCCGGACGCGGACGCACCTGATCCGAATTCAGCCCGAACTGCTGCGGAGCGGGCGATACACCATTTCGATTACGCGGGAGCCGGTGCTGGCTTTCCCCGTAAAAGACCGCGACAGTCGGCAGATCAGCAGTTTTTTTGGTGTAGCCCGCGACGGCGGACGACGCAGGCACGAGGGCATTGATATTTTTGCCCCGAAGGGAACGCCCGCATTGGCCTCCGTCAGCGGCACCATTGCCCAGGTCGGCACCAACGAACTCGGCGGAAACGTGGTATTTCTGAACGACGACGACCATAACCAACGACTGTATTATGCTCACCTCGACCGTTTTGCGGTGCAGACCGGGCAGCGCGTCAGTATTGGTGATACCATTGGGTTTGTGGGCAACACCGGCAACGCCCGCACCACCGGCCCGCACCTGCATTTCGGGATTTATGCCGACGGCGAAGGCGCACTTGACCCGTTGCCGTTTGTGCGATTGGGACGCGGCCCGGCGCGGCAATCCCTGCTGCCCGCCAACCGGCTCGGCGATTCGGTGCGGGTGTTAGGCACGCAGGCGCTTCTCAAGTCGGCTCCTGCGGCAAACTCCACCGCCCTGCGCCAATTGCCCCGCGCTACCGCCCTGACCATTGTGGGCGGCACCACCGACTGGCTGCGCGTTGAACTCCCCGACGGGCTAAGCGGCTACGTGACCCCAACCAGCACCGAACCCGTCCAGAAATCCATCCGGCGCGTTGCCCTGGCTGCGCCCACCGACCTCCGCGATGCTGCCGACGTTCGGGCCGCCGTTATGCAAACCCTGCCCACCGGAACCTCCGTTGAGGTATTGGCGACTGCGGGCAGGTTACAATTGGTTCGGGTTAAACCGGGCTTGTTGGGCTGGGTTGTGCTGTGATTAGCTGACTGACGTTGGTTGATTACAGGCAGAAAAGAGCCGACTCAAACAGGTCATTTAGTTTTAAGTGCGAACTTATAAATCTTGCTATCCACATTACTCGGATAAGTGAATGCAGACTCCAGCAGCCGAAAGCCGTTGGAGTCAAGTAATTGAACCAACGCTTCTTCGGTAAATAACGGTTTACGACAGCCCCGGTGCTTTTGCCCGGGCCGTTTCGCCATAAAATCCTCTATATACAAATACCCGCCCGGTTTTAGATTAGTACGAACGTTCGCCAGTACCTCTCCTGGATACGTTAGCTCGTGTAGCGTATTCTCAATAATAATTTTATCGAAAAGCTGATTGGGTAGTCGTGTTTCCTTCTCCGTTCCGATGATGGGTATAAATGTGGCAGTAGCCGTAAGCCCGGCTGCGTTGTATAACTTACTCACGGTAACCCGCACGATCTCCGGGGTTAGGCAAACTGAATTGATGTCTTGCAGATAAAACACAAGATTATCAGCCATCATAGAATAGATTATTTCTTTGCTGCCCCCACCAGCTCCTATACTGGCTAAGGTGTCGCCCGCGTGAAAATCATAAATGGACTGGTGGCTCCTTATGGCTTCTTCACGCTTATCTTTTCGCAAAAGACTTTCATATACACACGGATTTTTGGTTCGTTGTGCTACAGCCGTGGTCATGACGAACCAAAATAGAATCATCAACCCGTTCCTTAGCGTAAATACTGACTGTTTCTGAGTTAAACTCATCGGGTTGTAAATTTAAAGCCTGTTTAATTACCGGATCGTCATGTTGCTGTAAATCGGCCTTACTGATCACCACCCGAACATCAACTGGTACTCCAATGCCTTCATAGCAGTGGTTGACCGAGTCGTGAAAGCGTTTTTGGGGTACCGAGTAAAACCAGCCATTCGGTAGTTGGCGGAACCGGAAGCTGTCAAAGCTACCTTCCGAGTTTTCTCCAATCAGTCGGACTTGTGGCAGGGTGTGCATGATCAGAGCCAGTTCATCACCAGCACTTACGGTCCGGTCATTTCTCAGCAAAGCGATTGGCGTTTGTGTAAATTGGTGACGGCCCTTGGGTCGCAAGCGAAACGTAGTTACTCATGTTACGCACGGTACAGAAAATCCCGGAGGGATGGCCGATCTGGTAGCCGAAACGTCGGCCCGGCCCCGATTTCAACCGGGGGTGAGGTCAGTAGCCCCGGCGGGTTACAGTTCCGTAGGAACGACCGATATGGCCTGTTTATATGGGCCGTTCCTACGGAACTCAATGATTTTCTACTCTTTTTGACCCCCGGTTGAAATCGGGGCCGGGCCGACGTTTCGGCTACCAGATCGGTCAAACCTACGGCTTTCTATGAACCCGCGTAACATCAGTTAGTAAGGTTAAAACAGATTTCATGAGGGTAAGGATTTTGAAGGAGTTCAGCCCGGAAACTGAATTTTATGGTAAATCTCGCGCAGTGGCAAGGCCAGTTCACCAAGCCGGGCCACACTGCTGAGGGTTTTATAATCGGTGTTGAGCCACGTATCAGGCTGGTCGGTGCGGGCATAAACCGATACAAACGGGCGGTTCTGGGCCACCAACACCACATACTGCAAACTGGGCAGGTCTTTGTAGAGCGGCAATTTTTCGTCTTTGTCGTACTTCGAGGTCGAAGGCGATAAAATCTCGACCAGCAGATACGGATTGGTGATGATACAGTTGGAGCCGGGTCTGAAAATGGGTAGTCCCTGAACAACCATCAAATCGGGCTGATAATAGCTATTATCACCTTTTTGAATCTGCAAACCGGCGTTGCTGTTACTGACAAAAAAAAGTTTGTTGCGGTAAAACTGCTCCAGCAAAAAACCGATCGAATTAACCAGCACCTCGTGCCAGAATGTAGCTAAACTCATAGCGATAATTTCTCCTTTGTGATAATCAAGTTTGTACGGAAAATCATCCGCCAGTTCGAGGTATTCGGCTTCTGACGCGGAGATTCTCACCACGTCTTCGATTTGCAGGCGTTCGAGCAGGGTTTCGGCAATGGTTTCGACAGCGACCATAATGCAGTTAGTTTTTGAGTAAAGATATAGCTAAAAACGAAAACCCCCGGCTACGAGCCGGGGGCAAAGGATTCTAACAGTCAGATCGGCATCTTCTGCCCCCGGCTTGTAGCCGGGGTTCACAATCAGCGGGTTGCGCCGTAATCCTGACCGGCACTTTCGGGCAGGTTTTTGATGATACTGGCTACCGTCTCGCGGAAGATCGCATCACGCTCGCGCTCTTTGTTGCGGTTGTTGAGCTGGCCCGTTGCCCAGCCCTGCCAGATAATATTGTTGGTGCGGGCATCATGCACGTTCACCACCACGCGGTTTTCTTCATACTGCCGCGAGTAGGTGTTGTTCATGCCACCGCCATACCACCACGAATACGGCCCCATGTTGTTGTTAGACTGAATCTGCTGCCGGTCACGCGAATCGGTGAAAAACCGCACAATCAAATCGGCCTCGCCCTGATCAACGGGTTTGTAGCCCCGGCCTTTGAGCGACACGTCGAGCGCGTCGGCAATCCGGCGTTGGTTCAGGTTGCTGCCCACAATGGGGTCGGCGTTGCGGGTGCGGTCGGCCTCGATACGATACGTGGCAAACTGCCGCACATTTACTTTAGGGTCATAATCGTACTTAACGGTGATGGCCGGGGCGCACGAGGCCAGCACACCCGTTACGAACACGCTGGCAATTATGGTTTTGAGATTCATATTAGCTTAAACATTAGGTGTTGCACTGTCTATCAAACGATGGCAGATTGCCGAATCGTATGGCTACTGATATAACGAAAACCAGCTCCTGATTTGTTCAAAAACCGAGACATTGATTTAGGCTCATCTGCTGAATTAAATTACTGACAATTAGAGAAATAGCATTACTTTAATGAAAAATTAATGTGTGTATCCCATTTCTAAAAAACAGCCCGGAGCGCCCACGTGCTTATACTCCTTCTCCGGCTTCGTCGGCCCGGCGGTCGGCCCGGCGGTCGGCCCGGATTTCGGGCAGGCTGTCGGGGTCAATCAACCCCAGCAGGGCCGCGTGTTCGGCAGCGGCAACGGTGTCGGCCACCAGCAACATCGGTACGGCAGCGGCTTCGGTGGTTCTGATCAGGTCGCGCACGGCTTCGTCGCGCCGGGCCTGCCTTGTTACGTCGCGGATATAAATGGCCCGGATACGGCCCGGATACTGCCGCACTACCTCAGCGTAAATTTCGGGGTCTTGCTGCCCGCTGTCGCCAATTAGCACAAAAGGGAGTTGCGGATTGACGGCCATGACGCGCTGAATCATGGCCAATTTATGGTTGTGGTGCGAACTGGCAATAAACTGAGTGGCACTTAGTCCCAGATCACGGAGCAGGATTGGCCCTTTCGGGATGCCCTGAATACGAAAAAAATCAATCAACAAATCGTACAGATTCCAAGGGCTGCTCGACACATAATAAATCGGATTAAACAATGTGGTGACGGGCCCACTTTGCAGGGCGCGGTAAAAAGCAGCCACCCCGCCAAACGGAAGCCGCGTGTAGGCGTTGCCCAGAAACGTGAGCCGGGCCGTTTGTAACAGGCTCGTGGCTCCCGTCACCAGCACGGTGTCGTCAATATCAGAAATCACCCCAAAGTGGCTATACGGGGGCGCAATCAGGAGGTGTCCGTGTTTTTCAACCGCTTGACTGTCAGGCTGTGTAACGCCATCCAGATGATAACTGACCGGAAACCACGCCCGACCAGGAGCCAGGTTGTCGGGCGGGCTGATGGTCAGGGTAAAGTAACCTTCCTCGTCGGTAACGGTGGTATGACGTTGCCCAAAAGTCTCGATACGAACGGCAATGCCGGGAACCTCGTCGCTCTCGAAGCGTTGGTAAGTGGCTACCAGATTTTCCCAGAAATGAGCATTATCAGTTGGGGTGGGCAGATTATGCTGCCGCAATACGCGACCACTAAGCAGCACGGCAGTCTGGCTGCCAAAGCCCCGGTATTCTACAATCTGGTAGGGCTTATGGCGGTCTAACCGGCTGAACAGTCGGTTTTTAAGGGTATCAAAAGCGGCCTCGGCACCCAGGGCCGAGTTGATAAGTGCGTCTTTCCAGGTCATGGTTTGCCAACAACCAAATGGGGGGGCTGGTTTTGGCATGGGTTGTGTTCTGATAAATAATTCCGTAACTTGTGTAATAGACTACAACCAACCGATACCAACCATGAACGCACTTGCCGAACCCGTCATTGATCTTGATGCCGAGCGCACCGAGATTCTGAAACGTTACCGTCGGCTGCTGCGGGCGGCCAAGCCTTCGCTCAAAGGCAACGATGCCAAACTGATTAAAAAAGCATTCAACACCTCTGCCGAAGCCCACAAAAATATGCGTCGGCGGTCGGGCGAGCCGTACATCTACCATCCGTTAGCCGTTGCCCAGATTGCCGTTGAAGAAATTGGCCTCGGCACAACGGCCATCGTCTCGGCACTGCTGCACGATGTGGTTGAAGATACCGACACCACGATTCCTGACATCGAGCGGGATTTTGGGCCAAAAATCGCCCGGATTATTGACGGCCTGACCAAGATTTCGGGGTTTTTTGAGTACGGAACCTCCCAGCAGGCCGAGAATTTCCGCAAGATGCTCCTGACGCTCTCCGACGATGTGCGGGTGATTTTGGTCAAACTCGCCGACCGGCTGCATAATATGCGGACGCTGGATTCGATGCCGCGCGATAAACAGCTCAAGATTGCCTCGGAGACGATGTATATCTACGCACCACTGGCCCACCGGCTGGGACTATACGCCATCAAATCTGAACTCGAAGACCTGTATCTGAAACACGTTGAGCAGGATACCTACAAAGATATTGCCCGCAAACTGCGCGAGACCAAAGCCTCGCGAGATCGGTTTATTGCCAAATTTCTCGAACCCATCGAAGCCGATTTGCAGGAAACCGGCATGGCCTTCGTGCTGAAAGGCCGGCCAAAATCTATTTATTCGATCTGGAACAAACTCGACCAATCCAACAAATCGTTCGAGGAAATTTATGACCTGTTTGCCATTAGGATTATCATGAACGTGCCGCTCGACGAAGAAAAAGCGGCCTGCTGGCGGGCGTATTCGATTGTGACTGACCATTATAAGCCTAACCCCGACCGGCTCAAAGACTGGATCAGTACGCCCCGCGCCAACGGTTACGAATCGCTGCACACAACGGTGATGAGCAAATCGGGACAGTGGGTAGAGGTACAGATTCGTACCGAGCGGATGAACGAAATTGCGGAAAAAGGCTACGCTGCCCACTGGAAATATAAAGGGAACGACACCCAAACCGGCTTGGGGCTGGAAGCGTGGCTGAGTCAGGTGCGCGATATGCTCGAAACGGCCAGCAACGGCGACAAGTCTGCCGCCGAATTTCTGGAAGATTTTCGCTCGAATCTGTACTCCGAAGAAGTCTTTGTGTTTACGCCCAAAGGTGATTTGAAGGTACTGCGCCGGGGAGCCACCGCACTCGATTTTGCGTTTGACATTCACACCCAGATTGGGGCCAAGTGCATGGCTGCCAAGGTAAACAATACGCTCGTGCCGCTCAGTCACGTGTTGCAAAACGGCGATCAGGTCGAGGTCATTACGTCTAACAAACAGAAACCCAGCGAAGACTGGCTGCGGTTTGTCGTAACGTCGAAAGCCAAGACCAAGATCAAAGACCTGATCAAAGAAGACAACAAACGGTATGTTTCTGATGGGCGCGAGCTGATAGCTAAACGGCTGAAAATCATGCGGATGGAGCTGACCAACGAGCTGACCAACTCGTTGCGGGCGTTTCTCGGCTCAAAAACCACCAACGACCTGTTCTACCGCTTTGGCAAGGGCCACCTCGATGCCAAAGACCTGAACCGCTACAAAGCCGACAAGGAAGCCCGCGAACACCGCGACGCGAAAAACCCGGTGGCGGTGCTGCAACCCGACGGCAAAACGGTTGCCACAGCACTCAAAAAAATGCACGGCGAGCGCACCGATGCCGACGTGCTGCTGATTGGCGAAGACATGGACAAGATTGATTATACGCTCTCGAAGTGCTGTAATCCCATCTCCGGCGACGACGTGTTTGGGTTCGTGACTATTAATGAAGGCATTAAGATTCACCGCGTTACGTGCCCCAATGCGGTTGAACTGATGTCGAATCATGGCAACCGAATCATCAAAGCCAAGTGGGCGAGTCAGCGCGAAACGGCGTTTCTGGCGGGCCTTCGCATCACCGGCACCGACCGTGTGGGATTAGTAAACGACGTAACCCGGATTATCTCCAACGAACTCAACATCAATATGCGCTCGGTCACGATTGACTCAAAAGATGGCGTTTTCGAGGGAGTTCTGCGGTTATACATCCAGAACACGAGCCACTTAGACACACTGATGACCAAATTAGACAGCGTGGACGGGGTGTTTGAGGTGATACGATTTGACTAACTTTGCGCTATGCAATCCCCCAAACAAACCAACTTTGAAGCCGCCCGGAGCATATTCATGGCCTACCTCGAACGGAAAGGTCTGCGGAAAACGCCCGAACGGTTCGCCATTTTAGAGGAGATTTACAACCGCGAAGACCACTTTGACGTGGAAGAACTGTATATCTCGATGAAAAATAAAAAGTATCAGGTCAGCCGCGCCACGGTTTATAACACCCTCGACGTGCTGGTTGACTGCGACCTCGTAACAAAGCATCAGTTTGGGAAAAACCTGGCGCAGTTCGAGAAATCGTACGGATTCCGGCAACACGACCACCTAATTTGCACTGATTGTCATAAAGTGCTGGAATTTTGTGACCCGCGTGTGCAGAATATTCAGAATATGGTGGGCGATATGCTGAAATTCAACGTCATGCACCACTCGCTGATTTTTTATGGCTCGTGCGCCCGCGAGGTCTGCGAAAACCGGACGGCGGGGAATTCTGCGAGTAGCTCGACACAGGTTCCATTGCCACAGTAAATCAACGTTTACACCACATAATCCGATGGCCTTCTCAACCTACAAAGAACTCGGAGACGTATTGCTCGAATACCAAATCCGGTATCAGGTCGAAGCCTTCACATTTTCGAGCCATGTATCGGCTTCTGCTACGCTGACCGACGAAATAAATTTTGTTACGCGGGAATTTGCGTTTCGCGGGTCAGAGGCCGCAGTATGCGAAAGTTTGCTGTTTCCAATTTTGAAAGCCGCCTGGAAACCTTACGTGCATCGTTTAACACTGTGGAGTCATAAGCCCCTGTACGACGAATCGGGCTTGCTTGGCACCCCCGATTACACCTTAACAAAGCGGTCTTCGTTGGGAGCAATTGTATTTGAGGGCCCGTATGTGGCTGTTATCGAAGCCAAACGTGATGATTTTACGGGTGGTTGGGGCCAATGTATGCTCGAAATGCTGGCCCTCCGTCGGCTAAATCATCAACCCGCATTGCCCGTTTATGGCATTGTCTCGAACGGGCGGAGTTGGGAAATTGGCTATTTACTGGCTGATGTCTTCACACTCTACAATAAGACATTATTCCTCGAAAATTTAGACGAATTGATGAGTGGTTTAATGACAATTTTTGAATCGTGCATAAAAAACTTAGACAACGATGCCGCATCTGTAAACGGCGGATTGTGATGCTTTAAAACAATGGTAGATGTATTACTCGGGCTCCAATGGGGCGACGAAGGAAAAGGTAAAATTGTGGACGTTCTTGCGCCACACTACGACGTAATCGCCCGGTTTCAGGGCGGGCCAAACGCAGGCCACACGCTCGAATTTGACGGCATCAAACACGTGCTGCACCAGATTCCGTCGGGCGTGTTTCGGGCCGACAGTCTCAACATCATCGGCAACGGCATTGTGCTGGACCCGATTGTGTTTAAGCGCGAAATTGACGGATTAGACAAATTCAATCTGAATCTGCACCAAAACGGGCCCGAAGCGAGGCTCGTGATTTCTAAAAAAGCGTCGCTAATTCTGCCTACGCACCGCCTATTGGATGCAGCCTACGAAAAAGCCAAAGGCGAAGCTAAAATCGGCTCAACGCTGCGCGGTATCGGCCCAACGTATCAAGACAAAGTGGCCCGGCTGGGATTGCGCGTTGGGGATGTGCTGTCGGAAAATTTCCGGCATAAATACGACCTGCTCGTCGCTAACCACAAAGACACGCTAACTCATTACGGCTTTGATTATCAGGCGGTTTTGCCACCGTTAGAAGCCGAATTTTTTGCCGCGCTGGAGTTCCTGAAACAGTTTGAACTCACCGATACCGAATACGTAATAAACGGCGCATTGGCTGACGGCAAGAAAATTCTGGCCGAGGGCGCACAGGGTTCGCTGCTCGATATTGATTTCGGTTCGTACCCGTTCGTGACCAGCAGCAATACCATGACCGCCGGAGCCTGCACGGGCTTAGGCATTGCGCCCCGCCAAATTGGCGACGTGTTCGGTATTTTTAAAGCCTACTGCACCCGCGTTGGCTCCGGCCCGTTCCCAACTGAGCTAACCGACGAAACCGGCGAGCAGCTTCGGCAGGAAGGCCGCGAATTTGGCGCCACAACCGGGCGGCCCCGGCGGTGCGGCTGGCTCGATTTGCCGGCCCTGAAATACGCCATCATGCTCACCGGAGCCACCCAACTGATTATGATGAAGGTGGACGTGCTAACGATTTTTGACGAGGTGAAGGTTTGCACCCGCTATGAATTGCCTACGGGCGAAATCACCGACCAACTGCCCTACGACCTCTGCGACACCGCCGTTGTACCGATTTATAAAACCTTTGCCGGCTGGCAAACCGACCTGACGGGGATGCGCTCGTTTGATGAAATCCCGGCAACGCTGGCCACTTACGTTGAGTTTCTGGAAGCCGAACTGAACCTGCCTATTCGGTTTATCTCGACCGGCCCGGATCGGGAAGCGGTTATTTTGCGGGAAGCGGTGGTGTAGACCCATAAAAGTAAAATGCCGTTTGGGAATTTCAAGACTTCACCAGGAGTCGATTCATTCTATAATTGATGTTATTTGCGGGTCAAACTTAGCTGCTACTTATACTTATGCGCTTGCCCCGGTCTATTGATAATCGTTTGAGGGATGCTATTGTGAGCTTTCAGTTTGCGCCAGGGGTGCCGCCAGAAACGGTTGTGGGTTATGTGTACAATCTGTTAAAAGGTTATGTCCGCATCGCACCTCCTACGCAACCTTCGTTTTTGCAGTTCAGTCAAATTCCCTTTGCCATAGAAAATAAAACCTTCTATTTGTTAAGTGCCGATGGTAATTTTCGAATTGATATTGACCCCAAACCATTACGTTCAATCTTGTTCAGAACTACGTAGGTTGGTCTGTTTATCGAGAGTTAATTCAGGCATGTTTAGTGCCTTTGCTTCAAGAATCAATTATTGCTTCTGTTACTCGCTTGGGAATTCGGTATATCAGCCAGTTCGATGATGTGCATATTCTGGATAATATCAACATCACGAAAGTTACTCTTGATCTGAATGATGCACCTGATTCTCAACAACGGCAATTTCGGTTCGAGTTTTGGCAACACGATTTACAAGCCATTCTTACCATAGTTGATGGGTATCCAGTGCAACCTGCACCACGCCCTGTTGATGCCAAAAATCCCTTCTTTTCGTTGATTGACTTAGATGTGATTTATTATTTTGACACAAATCAGCCAATTTCGACCCATAGTGTGTTGTCTCAGGTAGAAAGAGCGCATCAATACCAGAAAACACTCTTTTTTCAATTGCTGACTCCAGCGTTTCTACAGACGCTTAATTCAGTTTTTTAATCATGATGGTGCTCGACTTTCCTCCCCAGTACGCACCCGGAACAACATATCGCCAACCAGAGGTTGTGGCAAATACTCCGTTTCTCAAAAGTAAAAAAGACAAACAAAACCGTTATGATTTTAAAGACGGTTTTTATCAATCGGCTCATACGCGGGTAACAAATCCGGTCTTAGAACGGCAACACCAAGAAGCCCAGAGACGAGTTCAGTATGTTCTGAACGAGTTTAATCTGGCAGCTACCAGTTTGCAACAGTTAAATGCTGCTTGGCAAAGTCCTGGGCCAAGCATGCCTGTTATTTCGCAACTCCTTGCTACTCTTGTTGCATAACCGTTCACTCGGATAAATATAGAGGCCACGCCCGACGAGAGTTTATTGGTGAAAGCCGATTGGCGGTCGTGGTCGATTTATATTGACTTGAGTTTTGATTCAGAATTGCCCGAAGGTCATGAGGTCGTTTTATCTGCCTATTCAACCGGACAGACAACGCCAGTACTGGCAGTAGCAGGGCCAATTACGTTCGCCTTCGGCCGATTATTTGGCGTACAGTCCTTATCATAGATCTGCCCTATTCATTCTGCATGGTTTACCCTGCGTACCTGTTGCCCAAAGCACGTTTTCGGTTTATTGACCTTGATATTGAAAACTCGGCAAAAGTGTAAAATTCTGATAATGAACGAGTTAATTTCTTTCACCCGTAGAATAGTTGGCATACTGTATCTTTGCCAGCATGATGCAACAACTTGACACATACATAGCCCCGCTTTTATCAACCT
>JBBRUV010000040.1:0-19598 GCA_038247465.1 Cytophagales bacterium | reverse complement strand
TCGGCAATGATTCGCAGCAGTTCATCGGCAGTCTTGGCTGAATACGCCCCTGAAATCGTCAGTTGGCCGGTTTCGGCATCTGCGATTTCGGCGGTTAGCCCGTAGTTTTCAGCCAGTATTGCCACGATTTCCGTCAATGGGGTTTTGTCGAACACAAATCGGTGATCGGCCCAGGCGGGGTTGGCCGGTGGTTGCCGCGTCTGCTGATGGGTTAGCTCACCTTTGGGCGTAAGGGTCAGTAAATCACCGGGCTTCATCGTCACCTGTCTCGGTTGGCGGTCAGGTTGCTGATAATGTACTTCTACTTTACCCCGGTTCAGCATCACTTTCGTGCCGCGTGGCCGGGCAAACACCGTGAATTCGGTTCCCAACACCACCACTTCAGCGTTGGCAGTCTTGACCACAAACGGTTGATTGGTAGTGGTATGCGTCACCGAAAACAAGGCCTCACCCGTCAGTCCTACCTGCCGGGTTGGAATGCTGAACCCCGGAATGCCGGACCACTGTTCACCGAAGCCGAAGCGCGGAATCTGTAATGACGAATTGCTGTTTAGGGTCACGGCACTGCCATCGGGTAAGTTTACCACTCTTGTCTCGCCGTAAGCGGTCTCGTAGGTACGTGTCAGCAGTGGCTCACGGAAGGCGAACAGCCCCACCAGAACCGTCACGGATGCGGCTACGGCCCATACCAGCCAGGTACGCCGACCGAATGGCCGAATGGACCGAGTTGGCGTTTCCTCCGCCCTTGACAGATTGGGGGCAGCCGACTGGTCAGCGTACAAAAAATCGTGGTAACGGCAATACGCCACCGGCAGATTGGTGGTGTATTGCCGGTGTGCCTGTTCCCACTCATCGAGCCAGCGATAAAATTGTTCCTGCTGGGCAGGTTCACGGCTCCATTCGTCAATCTGTTTTTTCTCTAAGGCGGTCGATTTCCCGGCGAAGTAGTCGAAGAGCCGTTGTTTATTGATGTGTTCGTTCATGGTGTTGAACCGCTGGAGCGATTGTCGTTAGCTGGATGAAAGAGATTATTCGCTGGTCAGGAGATGTAGCCCGTAATAACCCACAGCATTCCTATAAACCACTTGTTTTTCAGCAAATCGCGCAATTGGTGGCTGGCCTGCCGAATCTGAACCTCGACCGTGCGGACGGATAGCCCCAGTTCATCGGCGATTTCGGCGTATTTTTTCCCCTCGAAACGGTGCATGAGGTAAATTCGCCGACGCTGCACGGGCAATGTCTGAATGGTTCGTTCTACGTCCTGATACAGTTCTTCGTAGTGCGTGATGGCATCGGGCTGTTGCGCATCGGCGATACCATGTTGCTGCGCTTCGTCCAGCCCGGTGTCGCGCCGGAATGTCTGACGGAGGTGATTGTAGGCCCGGTGCCGAACCGTTTTGTAGAGATAGGCCCGGTAGGACGTGGTGATAGTTTGAAAAATCTGCTCGGCGTAGAACTGGCAGAAAATTTCGGCAACCAAATCTTCGGCAATGGCTTTAGACGACACAAAGCGCACGGCATGGCTGCAGAGCGCGTCGTAATACCGCCGAAACAGCAGTTCGCACCCCAGCCGGGCATCCCGGTCAAACGCCCGCCGGATAAACAGTTCGTTATCGGGCGTGGGGCCTTCGCCGGGCGAGGCCATGTCTGCACTATGAAACGGGACGGGGTCACCCAATGCCATCCATGTATTACCTGATTGCCGCATTGTATGAGCGATTTACCCTATTCGGCCAGTTGCGGCCGAATAGGTGAATACAGATAGACACGGTGGGGGTGCAGAAACCCTTATGGTAATTGAACTGATTTTAGAAAAAACTTCACCATTTCGTTACCCATTGGCAAGAATACGGTTTTTGGGGCAATACAACGCCCGAATGAAGCGAGCCACGCCCTACAATTTACCGGCTTTCCGTTGGCGAACGGCGTAATCAACAGCGCGGGCCGTTAGGGCCATATACGTCAGCGATGGGTTTTGACAGGCCGATGATACCATGCTTGCCCCATCAGTCACAAATACATTTTTGACCGCATGAAGCTGATTCCATTGGTTGAGGACTGACGTTTTGGGGTCGTGGCCCATGCGGGCGGTTCCCATTTCATGGATCGCCAAACCGGGTGCCTGATGGTTATCAAAAGCCGACGTTACCCGAATACCGGCGGCTTCCATCATAACTTTGGCCTGCGCAATAGCATCCAGCGTCATTTTGTTCTCGTTTTCGCTCCAGCTACAGTCAATATCAAGCGTCGGCATACCCCACTGATCTTTTTTGTCGGTGTTTAGTTTGACGTGGTTTTCGTAGCGGGGCAGCATCTCGCCCATCGCCGTCATGCTAAACGACCACTCGCCGGGCTGGGTTAGTTCTTCTTTGAAATCGGCCCCGAAACCGTCTGTGCTACCTCCCCGTCCCCAGCCCGCCCGCGAGCCACCACAGGCATACGCATAGCCGCGCACAAAATCGGCCTGTGTGTCATTCAGGACGTTGCGAAACCGGGGAACATAGGTGCCGGTTGGCCGCCGACCATAGTAGTATTTGTCATTCAGATCGCTGCCATCATATACCCCCGAAATTCGGCCCCGGTAGTTATGATCCATCAGGTAATGGCCCAATACACCACTGTCATTTCCCATTCCGTTGGGAAAGCGATTGGAGGTTGAATTGAGCAGTACCAGCGTTGAATTGAGGGTAGCCGCATTCACAAAAATGATGTCGGCATAATATTCGGTCATTTCTTTGGTGTTCGTATCAATCACCCGAACCCCGGTTGCCTTGCCCTTTGGCTCGTCGTAAATAATGGAGTGAACAACCGAAAACGGGCGAATGGTCAGTTTTCCGGTGTTAGCGGCTGCAGGCAACGTTGCCGAATTACTGCTGAAATAAGCCCCGTACAAACAGCCCCGACCACACCAATTGCGCGACTGGCAATCGGCCCGGCCTAATGCCAGATGAACGGGTTGCGCTTTGCTGAGATTGGCTGTCCGGCTGATGATCAGGTGGCGATCAGCGTACTCTTTTTTCCAGGCATCGCGCACACTTTTCTCAATGCAGTTCATCTCAAAAGGCGGCAGAAATTCGCCATCGGGCAGCGTTGATAATCCGTCTTTATTGCCGCTGATACCGGCAAATTTCTCGACGTAACTGTACCAGGGCGCTAAATCCGGATAGCGAATGGGCCAGTCAACCCCGTGACCGTCTTTCTGGTTATCCTCAAAATTGAACGGTGCCCAGCGTTGCGTCCACCGTGCCCAACTCAGCGATTTGCCGCCCACCTGATACCCGCGAATCCAATCGAACGGCTTGGTCTGCTGGTACGGATGGTCGGTATCCTTAACGAAAAACTGGCCAGAGTACTCATTAAACGCATAACTCACTTTAGCCTGCGTCGGACTTTGGGCCAGGACATCGAGTGGGTAGCGCCCCCGGTGGGCCATTTCCCAGGGGCTGGACGTCGTGGTTGGGTAATCGGTCACATGCTCAACGGGTCGGCCACGTTCCAGCACGAGCGTTCGTAACCCTTTTTGGGTTAGCTCTTTGGCGGCCCATCCACCACTAATGCCCGAGCCGATGACAATGGCATCATAGCGGTTTTGTTGCGGGGATTTTTCGATCAGATTCATGGGAAAACGGGTTTTGTTCAGTGAGTAAAATTTTTCATCAAATTCGGCTACGCAATTGCCACCACCCAATCATCCTGCTCAACCACCGCGCCTTCTTTCAGCAAGACCTGTTTTACGGTTCCTGGCACGGGTGCGGCCACGATGCTCTCCATTTTCATGGCCTCAATCACAAACAATGGCTGGTTTTTCTTGACCACATCGCCGGGCTTCACCATGATTTTTGTTAGCCGGCCCTGCAACGGCGAACCCACGTCGCCCGGTAGAGCCTCGCCCGGTTTGCCGACTTTGGCGTTGGCTGCGCGCTCTACGCGCGAGGCTTTGTCACGGACTTTTACCTGCCGCCCCTGGCCGTTCAAATCAAAGGTTATGGTTCGCATTCCGAGTGCGTTGGGTTCGGACACAAACTGCAACCGAACGAGGATATTCTTGCCTTCGTCAATACCAATCAGAATTTCTTCGCCGGGTTTCAAGCCGTAGAAAAACGCCGGAGTCGGAATAATACTCACGTCGCCAAACTGCGCGATACCTTTATAATAATCCTCGTAAACTTTCGGGTACATCTGCCACGAGAGGTAATCTTGGAACCCGTCGGCCTGCGGGAATTTTGCCAGAAACGCCTGAAAATCAGCGTCGAAATCAATTGGTTTCAGGTTTTCGTTGGGGCGGCCCGTGATGGGGGCTTCGCCTTTCAGCACAATGCGTTGCAGGGCTTCGGGGAAACCGCCGTAGGGTTGGCCCAGGTCGCCCCGGAAAAAACCCCGAACCGACTCCGGGAACGCCAATGATTCGCCCCGTTCCAGCACGTCGGCGGGCGTGAGGTTGTTGGCGGTCATAAAAATTGCCATATCGCCCACTACTTTCGACGAGGGTGTGACCTTCACGATGTTGCCGAATAACTCATTTACCAGCACGTAGTTATGCTTCAGCGTCTCAAATTTATCGCCGAGTCCGGTGGCGATGGCCTGCGATTTCAGGTTAGAATACTGCCCGCCCGGAATCTCGTTTTCATAGACTTCGGCACTGCCCGCCTTCATGCCGCTCTCAAACGGGTAATAATAGTCCCGAACGTCTTCCCAGTAGTTTGAATACGCATTCAATGACCGTAGATCAACCGGACATTCGCGGTCGTGGCCCTGCATCATGGCAACCACCGAGTTAAAATTGGGTTGTGAAGTCAGGCCCGACAGCGCACCGAGGGCGCAGTCAACTACGTCAACCCCGGCGTTGATGGCCACCAGATACGTGGCAGCCTGAATCCCGGCGGTGTCGTGGGTATGCAGATGAACCGGAATCGCAACCGCTTTTTTGAGTTCGGTAACGAGTGCTTGCGCGGCAAGAGGTTTTAGTAAACCAGCCATGTCTTTGATACAGAGCAGGTGCGCGCCTTCATCTTCGAGTTGCCGGGCCAGGTCGAGATAGTATTGGAGGGTGTATTTATTTACCCCAGCCCCTCCCCTGAAACTAAGGGAGGGGTGCGTAATGTCTCCGGTATAGCAAATAGCGGCTTCGGCCAGCGCGTCGGTGCGCTCCCGAACGGCCCGGATGCTGACTTTCATGGCTTCGACCCAGTTGAACGAGTCGAAAATACGAAACACATCAATGCCCGTTTCCCACGATTTCTCCACGAATTTCTCGATCAGGTTATCCGGGTAGGCCGAATACCCCACCGCGTTAGAACCCCGGAATAGCATCTGCAAGAGCATATTGGGCATGGCTTCGCGCAGGGCTGCCAACCGTTTCCAGGGGGATTCCTGCAAAAACCGCATTGAGACATCAAAAGTGGCCCCGCCCCAGACTTCCATCGAAAACAGTTCGGGATGCGCCTTGGCAAAACCCTCGGCCACGCGCAGCATATCCTGCGTTCTGACCCGCGTAGAGAGCAGCGATTGGTGGCCGTCGCGGAAGGTAGTATCGGTATAAAGCACTGATTTCTGGGCCGTTACCCAGCGCAAAAACTCGTCGCGGCCCAAGTCTTTCAGGCGGTTTCGGTTGCCGTGGGGATACGGGCTATACGGATCAAAAACCGGCACAACGGGCGTTGTAAACACTTTATCCGGGTCTTTTTTCTTCACTTCGGGGTTGCCGTTCACGATCACCTCGGCTAAGTAGTTCAGGGCGCGGGTCGAACGGTCGCCGGGCGGGCGGAGGTTAAAGAGTTCGGGGTGGCTTTCGATGAACGACACCCGCGCTTCGCCCCGTTGAAAAACCGGGTGGGCAATCACATTCATCAAAAACGAGATGTTGGTTTTCACGCCCCGAATCCTGAACTCGACCAACGCCCGCAGCAGCCGTTGCGTGGCTCCTTTCAGCGTCCGGCCCCGCGCCGAGACCTTCACAATCATCGAATCGAAATAGGGCGAGATTGTCATACCCGCGTAGCTACTGCCCTCGTCGAGCCGGATACCGAACCCGGCGGCATTGCGGTAGGCAGTGATGGTGCCAAAATCGGGTTTGAACCCATTGCCGGGGTCTTCCGTCGTGATGCGGCACTGGATGGCGTAACCATTGAGCGGCACCTCGTCCTGATGATTAATGTAAATCCCGTTGTCGGCCAGTTTGTAGCCCATCGCAATTAGCAACTGCGTCCTGACGATATCTATCCCGGTGATTTCTTCGGTAATTGTATGCTCGACCTGAATCCGGGGGTTTACTTCGATAAAAAAGATGTTCTCGGCTTCGTCCACCAAAAACTCCACCGTGCCGGCGTTGTAATAATTAGCTGCTTTGCCGATTTTGATGGCATAATCATATAGTTTCTGGCGTGTTTCCTGCTTCAACCCAAACGACGGAGCGACCTCCACCACTTTCTGAAACCGGCGTTGCACCGAGCAATCGCGTTCATACAGGTGAACCAGATTACCGTGCTGATCGCCAAGCAGTTGTACCTCGATGTGCTTTGGGCTTTCGACGAATTTTTCCAAGAAAATCGTATCGTCGCCGAATGCGTTTCTGGCTTCGTTTTTGGCTTCGGTGAATGATTTCTCGAAATCATCGGCGTTTCTGACCACGCGCATCCCGCGCCCCCCGCCCCCGGCTGCGGCCTTCACCATCACCGGAAATCCAATACGGGCGGCTTCCTGCGCGGCAAATTCGGGGGTCATGTTCTCTTCCCGCGAATCAGGAATGAGCGGCACGTTGGCGATGGTAGCGAGGTTTTTAGCCCGTACTTTATCACCGAGGGCTTCCATGGATTCGGGCGAGGGGCCAACGAAAATAATACCTTCTTCGCGACACCGACGCGCCAATTTTACATTCTCCGATAGAAAACCGTAGCCGGGGTGAATCGCATCAACGCGCTTGTGTTTAGCGAGTTGAATAATTCCTTCAACGTCGAGATAGGGTTTCAGGGGTTCATCGTCACGGCCAATCTGGTAGGCTTCGTCAGCTTTGTAGCGGTGCAACGAGTAACGGTCTTCGTAGGTATAAACGGCAACGGTGGTAATGCCGAGTTCGGTGGCGGCCCGCATGACGCGAATCGCGATTTCACCCCGGTTGGCAACCAGCAGGCGGGTTATAGGACGGATGTAATCTTTCATGAGAAGGCATTGGTTGTATTGGGTAATGCGGGCGTAAAATTCATTATTTTTGGTGGTTCAAGTTCACGATTTTCATTATTCCCAATGACCTGCGTCCGTTTTTATGTTTTTCTGGCTTGTTGCCTTGTTTCTATTTCGGCGAATCTCACGGCCCAATCCCTCAAACCCGTTACGCTTGATGACATCTGGGGTCGCACTGCCGGGGTGTTTTCGCAACGCACGGTGCAGGGCCTAAAGTGGATGAAAGCGGGCGGGCAATACACCACCCAAACCGATGGCCGCGTGGTGCAGTACAGCATCACAACCGGCCAACCGACCGACACGCTGTTTGATCAGCGCACGGCCAAAACTGTTGGTACGGGTCAATCCATTGTTCTGGGCGGCTACGCCCTCAGTGCCGACGAACGTAAACTGCTCATCACGACCGACGAAGAACCGATTTACCGCCGGTCGAGCCGGGCCGAATTTTATGTCTATGACCTTGCCACCGGAATCCTGAAAGCGTTGAGCACCAAAGGCAAACAGCAGTACGCTACGTTTTCGCCCGATGGCAAACGGGTGGCTTTTGTTCGGGACAATAACCTGTTTGTGAGCGATTTACTCGGAGCGCCGGACCGCACTCCTAAAGAAACTCAGCTTACCACCGATGGCAAACGAAACGCGATCATCAACGGGGCCGCCGACTGGGTTTACGAAGAAGAATTCAGCATGGCGCGGGCGTTTGAGTGGTCGCCAGACGGCAAGCGCGTGGCCTGGATTCGGTTCGACGAAAGCCGCGTGCCGGAGTACAATATGCAGACGTGGGGCAAACTCTACCCTGCCGATTATCGCTACAAATACCCCAAAGCGGGCGAGGCCAATTCAACGGTTTCGGTCTGGATTGCCGATGCAGGCACAGGCAAGAAAGTGATGGCGCAGACCAATACACCCACCGAAACCGATATTTATCTGCCCCGCATTGGCTGGACTCCCGCCGTTGGTACTGCTCAACCGCTGCTCTCCATCCGAAAACTGAACCGCCTGCAAAACCGGATGGATTTACTCCACGTGAACGCGACCACCGGGCAGGCGACTACTGTTCTAACCGAAACCTCGCCGACATACGTGGACTTAGAATTTACCGATGATTTGACATACTTAGCTGACGGCAAAGCGTTTATCTGGACATCAGAACGAGACGGGTTTAAGCACGTCTATCTCTATGATATGGCCGGGAAACTCATTCGGCAAATTACTAAAGGCGCGTTTGAGGTCTCAAACCTGCTTGGTGTGGACGAAAAAACGCAGACCGCCTACTATCTGTCGACCGAAGATTCGCCGTTAGAACGCCAACTGTACAGCATCAAACTCGACGGCTCCGGTAAGCGCAAACTGACTGACAAAGCAGGAACCTACACGATTAATTTCAGTCCTGATTTTCAGTATTTTCTGACGTATCACAGCGCCGTAAATCAGCCCCAAGCCGTTACGCTCCGCCAAAGCAGCGACAACCGCGAACTGCGCGCTTTAGAGACCAATAACGCGCTCAGACAACGGCTCGCCGGGTACGCCATCGCCCCGAAACAGTTTATGACCGTGCCGATTCCGACGGGCGAGACACTCAACGGCTGGATAATTAAACCCCTTGATTTCGACTCCACCAAACGTTATCCCGTGCTGATGTTCGTGTATGGCGGCCCCGGCTCGCAACAAGTGCTGAACTCGTGGGACAGCCGCGATTTTTTCTGGTATCAAACCCTCGTGCAGCAGGGCTACATCATTACCTGTGTTGATAACCGGGGGACGGGCGCACGCGGTAATGCATTCAGAACCAGCACCTACGCCCAACTCGGCAAACTCGAAACCCAGGATCAGATTGCCGCCGGGAAGTACCTCAAAACCCTGCCTTACGTTGACCCGACCCGCGTGGGCATCTGGGGCTGGAGTTACGGCGGCTATATGTCGTCGCTGTGCATGACCCTCGGAGCCGACGTGTTCAAGGCGGGCATCGCTGTTGCGCCCGTCACGAACTGGCGGTTTTATGACTCCATTTATACCGAACGCTACCTGAAACGCCCGCAAGAAAACGCCAGTGGTTACGACGACAATTCGCCCGTGACCCACGCCGGAAAACTGAAGGGAAACTTCCTGCTCGTTCACGGTACGGGCGACGATAACGTACATTTTCAGAACGCGGTTGAGTTTGAGAGCGCGCTGATTGCGTCGGGCAAACAATTCCGGTCGTTCTATTACCCCAACCGCAATCATGGCATTTATGGCGGCAACACCCGGTTGCACCTGTACCAGATGATGACCGATTTTCTGGTAGAGAATTTGTAATTAACTCAAAACGCACCACCAACTATGGTTCAGAATTGGCGATGGGATCAGGGACGATTGGCCTTTTTTCAATTTGACGTAATCCGAGCAATGGCCCCGGCTCTGAGTGGATTAGATGGAGTTTCGTTTGACACGAAAGCTGACCCGCTTAGGGTAGATTTAGAGCAAGCTACGGGGCTGCCATTTAAGCCGAATCACTACAAAGTCTGGCGCAATTACAAACGAGTGATTGAATGTTCACTCTTGGCAACAGAATTTAATGATTCGCTGCGTGTGTCGGATTTTACGCGACAAATTGTTCAAAATGGAAACATTCAAACTGCGGATGATTATTTAAGTCTGCATTTCTCTCGATTTCGCTATCCATTTCCCGCTTTTCAGATAGATGATGGTCTGACCGATCTAGTATTCCCCTTCTGTGTTTTGCTCAAATATTTACTGGCAAACTTGTCGGGAGAGAATACGGTGTTGCTCACGCCGGAGAGAGTTGGGGCCTATTTAATTGGGAATAATTGCACTGGTTTTGAAGAGCTTGATTTTTATAAAACCCTGCCACCAACTGATCATCAACTCGTAGGAGACGAATTCCGGCAGGTACGTGAAATGCTCATTTTTGCCAGTCAGTTCAGCGCGTTGAAATGGCATAACGGAGGGCTATTGCTGGATTTGACACGTGCTGACGAGGCAACTGTGCTGATTTTACAGCAATTAATGAATCCGGTATTGACTCGCCGAAGCCAGTTGAAACCAGAAAACTTTCTGGCAATCAGCCAATTGTCTATATCACAGCCCAGCCAAATCAGTATTCCCTCGCGCGAAGCCGTTACCGATGAATTATTTACCGAAGGAAAACGAACCCGTACCACACACCTGAAAATTGAACGCAGTCCGCTTCTCCGAAAGTACTTCTTGACGAAGAACCCCAAGCCAATCTGTGATATGTGCGACGTAAATATGCGTCATCGGTATCCGTGGACAACGTATCTATTGGAGGTTCACCACCTTTTACCGTTGTCATCGGGGTTGGTTAGCGAATTATCGGGAACATCGTTGCGTGATGTAGTAGGACTTTGCCCTAATTGCCACCGAAGTGTGCATAGTTTTTATAAATTGTGGCTTGATGAGAACGTACTGGACGATTTTCGGAGTCATCAAGAAGCCCGTGAAATTTATTCGCTGGCAAAGAACAGCCTTGTACTATGATTGAACTGAAAGAAAAAATAGGGTTGGCAGAGCAAGTTGCGTTACTCAATAAATGCCGTACTACTGATTTAGATTTAAGCGATGAACTCAAAATAGCTGGGCTGACCTACGACCATCTACGGTATCGAAGCTACCAAAGTCATCAAAATCACTTAGCGAACTTCACCCCGTTAGCCGAACTGCGTCATCGGCCCATCAATGTACCTTCAGTTAGTTTTTTTGCGGGAGCGGGTGGCATGGACATTGGGTTCACTCATGCTGGTTTTTCGGCCATCGCTTCGGTGGAGTTAATTGAGCAGTTTTGTGAAACACTGCGCTTAAACGCCCCGGAACAGGTTGTAGTTGGCCCTCCTTTTTTCTCTGGAAATGTCAAAAACCACGAAGAAATCGCGGAGATTTTACTAAATCTAGCCGACGTTGTAACTCCTTTTGCCGGTGTTTTTCACGGTGGACCGCCCTGCCAGCCGTTTAGTATCGCATCTAATCAACGATTTTCCAAAACAGACGATAATTTTAAACGGAAAGGCTTCGCTGACGCGGAGAAGGGTAGCTTATTGTTAGACTATGTTTGGTATATTAAGCGATTCAGGCCCAAAGTATTTGTGATTGAGAACGTTCCCGGCTTGTTGGAACTCGATAACGGAAGCGAACTCTCAAATGCCCTCGGAACGCTGACCAGCGTAGGGTATAAAATCACGAAACCAACCATCTTAAATGCGGCTGATTATGGCGTACCACAGAAAAGGTTGCGCTTATTCGTGGTAGGGGTGCGGGATGCAAACGAGTTTTATTTTCCGAAAATTAATCTGTTCAAAACAGCTTGCTTTAGCTTATTTCAAGATGCCGTCGATGGTCTTGACAGTCATGTAACCCGATTACACAATGCAGAATCAGTGAGCCGATACATGGAACTTAACTTTGGTGAACGAGATAAATTAGGTCGTGTAGATCGGTTAGACCCATTCCAGCCATCAAAGACCGTTATCGCCGGTGGTACAAAAGGCGGAGGACGGTCTCATTTGCATCCATACTCACCCCGAACATTAAGCGTTCGGGAATCTGCTCGTTTACAAACATTTCCCGACAGCTACCAATTTACAGGCGCACACGCCCGGCAGTTTACCCAGGTCGGGAATGCCGTTCCGCCGATGTTAGCGTTTAAATTAGCCGAAGCTATACGCGAACAGTTTTTTTCCTGATAATCAGGAACTTAAAATGGAAGCACAAACCATCACCCTGCACATACCGCCCCGGATTGACGTGTTCTCCGACGATGACCTGTTTGCGTTCTGCACGGCAAACCCCGAACTCCGCATCGAACGTGACGAAACCGGCCATATTCTCATTATGCCCCCTACCGGATTAGAATCAAGCTTTACCACTGGCGAACTTTATGGAGAAGTTCGCAACTGGAATCGTACGACAAAAGAAGGTCGCACCTCAGAATCAAACGGCGGCTACACGCTGCCCGATACGTCTATGCGTGCGCCCGACGTAGGCTGGGTCAGTAATGAACGATTAGCGACGGTGACGGCGGCTCAACTCAAAAAATTCGCACCCATTGTGCCTGATTTTGTAATTGAAGTGAGGTCAGAATCAGACAGTTTAACCGAGTTGAAAACGAAAATGGAAAAGTGGGTGGCTAACGGTGTTCGGCTGGCATGGCTCGTTGATCCGCAAACGCAGACCACCACCATCTATCGCCCCGGCCAGGAACCCATCGAGAAACCATTTACCGAAACACTGTCTGGCGAGGCCATACTAGTGGGGTTTTCGCTGAACGTGGCCGAAGTACTGGGGCGGTAAATGCGAACCCTCTCAACCCGGCAACACGGCCCCGTAACGGGCTACCAGTTTGGATACTCCCCTACCCGACTCGTGAAGCCGTTTCCGGTCTGGTGCTATAAACTCGGTAATACGCTGATTGACACCGCTCAACGTCATTGCCAGACTGATGTATTGGCGGCTTTTGGCGAAGAACGGCTGGAGCAGGTTATCCTGACACATTTCCACGAAGACCATTCGGGCAACGCTGCGGCCCTCGCCGGTCAGCACCAATGCCCGGTGTTGACCGGCGAGAAAACCGCCCAACGCATTGCCACGAGTTTCAGGCTTCTACCTTACGAACAGTTTTGGTTTGGGGCCATTGATGCCTGTTCCGGCGTGTCAGGCGTACTGGTAAAGCCATTGCCGGATGAGATTACGGCGGGTGATTACCGGCTGAAGCCGATTTTTACACCCGGTCATTCCGACGATCACCACGTGCTGCTCGAACCCCGCGAAGGCTGGCTCTTTGCCGGCGATTTTTACGTGGGCAACCTCAAAATCTTCCGCCGGGGAGAAAACATTCACCAAATGATTGATTCGACGCGGGCCGTGCTGCAACACGATTTCGACACCGTTTTTTGCGGTCATAACCCTGTTCTGAAACAAGGGAAAGCGGCAGTTGAGCGCAAACTGAATTATCTCGAAACCATTGTTGAGCGCGTTGTGGCCGGAGCACAACGCGGCCTGAGCGGGCAGGCTCTGCTGCGGGCGGCTGGCCTGCACGAGCAGTGGAGCGTGAAATTCTTTACCCAGAATGATGTGGGGGCCAATTACATCGTGCAATCGGTTCTGAACGATGCGCCTGGTCAGGTACAAGCCACGTAGCAGGCATTTACCAAGCAGAGATCATAAGGACTGGCCGTCAGCAGTGGTGTTCCAGACAGTGTGGCGCAACCGTCTCAGCAGAAGCCGCTACTTTTACGGCATGAACTCAACCACAACCGCGCCACAAAAACCGTTTCGACAACCTGGTACAAACCCGTTTATCGGCAACATCCGCACGTTTTTTACCACCCCTGCCGCCCTCGCCGTTGGGCTGGTGTTTGCCTCTGACAGTCTGCTGTTTGGCAGTTGGGTGGGGCACATTCCGTACATCAAAGAAAAACTCGCTATCAACGATGCCGAGCTGGGCCTGACGCTCTTTGCCATGCCCGTTGGGTTGCTGCTGATGAACCCCGTTACGGGGTTGATTGTGGCCCGGCTGGGCGAAGCACGAACCTGTTTTTGGGCCGCCATCGGGCTGTGCATCGGGATGAGTATTCCGATTAACGCGCCAAATCCGGTGATATTGGCGGCAGGATTGCTCCTGGTTGGCATGAGCGGTGCGCTGATTAACGTGGCCATGAACACCCTGGCAACCAACGTCGAAAAGCAATACGGCATCAGCATCATGTCGTCGTGTCATGGAATGTGGAGTCTCGGCGGGGTGATTGGCTCCGGGCTGGCGGGCGGAGCCATCGCGGTACAGATCGCCCCACCAATTCATATTATAGTGATGATTGCCAGCATTTTAGCATTAACATTCGCACTGCAACCAACGTTGAAAACGGTTCCCGGTCAGTCGGCGGGCGCGTCGGGCTCGTCGTTTGTATTACCCAACCGCGACCTGCTCATCATGATTTTGATTGGTTTTGCGGTGGCCATGGGCGAGGGTGTGGCCTTTGATTGGAGCGCGGTTTATCTCCGCGACAATGCCGGGGCCACCACGCAGACTGCCGCACTCGGTTTTGCCGCGTTCTCGCTTACGATGACCACCGGGCGGTTTTTGGGCGATGCCATTATTCCCAAAATCGGGGCGAAACGGTTTCTGACCATCGGCGGCATTGTGGCGGCATCGGGGCTGTTACTGGCTATTCTGCTTCCCTACCCCGCCACCACCTTGCTCGGTTTTGCCTTGCTGGGGGCGGGTTCTTCGCTGGGCTCGCCAATTTTATACGCGGCTTCGCTTCGTATTCCGGGCATTGCGCCAGCCGCCGGATTAGCCACCTTTGCCACATTTAGCTTCATCGGTTTTCTGGCCGGACCACCCGTTATCGGCTTCGTTTCTGAAGGCATCGGCCTGATTTGGGGCCTGGCAATGGTGGGGATATTACTGCTCATGTCGGCATTGCTGGCGAAATTCATAGAACGCAGGTGACGCAGATTTTTAGGATTTACACAGATTTTTTGTTGCTGAGGAAAAAAATCTGCGCCAATCTATTGAAGCTGTATTCCAATAATCACTACCAATTTCTATGGTTATTATCTTCGACATGGACGGCGTAATCGCCCACACCAACCCCTATCATCGGCAAGCCTGGGCCGACTACGCCCGGCAACGCTTCGACCATGACCTGACCGAAGCCGAGTTTTTGCAGTATGTGACGGGCCGCACCAACCCCGACATTATCGGCTATCTGCTTGAAACACACGGCCAAACCCTCACCGACGCGGAGATCAACGACCTCGGCGAAGCAAAAGAAGCGTTGTTTCGGGAAGTTTACGCGCCGTTTGCCGAGCCGGTCCCGGGCTTAGTCGAGTTCTTGAAAGCGTTGAAAACCAACGGCATACAAACCGCCGTAGCCACTTCGGCCCCAACCAGCAACCTGACCTTTGTTATGGACGCGCTGAGTATCCGGCAGTACTTCGATGCGTTTTTCGACATCAGCCACGTGTCTAAACCCAAACCCGACCCCGAAGTGTATGAACTGGCGATTGCAGCCCTCGGCAGTTGGCCCGCCGATGCGGTGGTTTTTGAGGATTCTATGGCCGGTATCCGGGCCGGGAAAGGTGCCGGGGCCAAAGTCGTTGGCGTTGCCACCACCCACGACCCCGCCGAACTCGCCCCGTTTGTGGACGATGTGATTCTTGATTTCACCGGTATGAATCTGGAACGGTTGGGCAGGCTATTTATCTGACCCCTGGCTAAATCGGAACGCCGACCGGCACAACGGCAATTGATGTTGATGTTGGTGGTGTATGCAAGTAGAAAGCATCCATTCAACCGGTTTTGATGGTAGCTCATTCGCAGTCCTGCACACAATGAACTGCTTAACCCAATTAACGCTACTGAATTACAGTTATGGAAAATCAGCAAACACGCCGTCAATTTCTGGGTGCTACGGCAGCACTCGTTTCGGGCGCGGTGGTGGGCAGCCCCCCACTTTTTGGTGCAGCGGCTTTTATCCGTAATCTGGGCGATAAACCCAATTCGCTCATGAGTGGGGTACAAATCGGAGTCATTACCTATTCATTTCGGGATATGCCCGACCAAAGCGCGGAGGCAACCCTGCAATACGTGCTGGATTCGGGTATCAACGCCATTGAACTGATGGGTGGCCCGGCAGAATCGTTTGCCGGGATGCCCAAAAATTCAGTTGATATGCGGACGGTTTTTCCACTAATGCGAAAACGACGCGACAAGCAGGAATTAACGGCTGACGAACAGAAAACACTAACCGAAGCCGATGTACAAATGAAAGCCTATCGGGAAGAAGCAACTAAATGGCGGCTCTCGGCACCGATGGCTACGTTTGAGCAGGTACGCAAGATGTACAACCAAGCCGGTGTACAGATTTATGGCTTTAAGCCCGATGTATTTGGGATGCAAAGCACTGACGGTGAGATTAACTACGGCTTACGGGCAGCAAAAATGCTGGGAGCCAATCAGGTCACGCTGGAACATCCTGCCAACGATGCCCACACCCTCAAATTGGGTACGATGGCCCACACACAAGGGTTACGAGTCGGTTATCACGGGCATGAGCAGCAAACGCCTACCTTCTGGGATACAGCTCTGGCGCAATCGCCGGGCAATGCCCTGAATTTTGATTTGGGGCATTACGTGGCCGCCGGTCAGCCCGACCCGCTGGGATTAATCCGGGAGAAACATACGCGCATTGCCAGTATGCACATCAAAGACCGCCAAACTGCCGAACACGGCAAAGGAAATCTGGTCTGGGGTCGGGGAGATACGCCCTTGCTGCCCGTGTTGAAACTGATGCGCGATCAGAAATATACCTTCCCGGCTGTGGTAGAGTTAGAATATCAGGTTCCGGCAGGGTCAACTTCCGTAGCCGAAGTGAAAAAATGCGTGAGCTTTTGCCGGAATGCGTTGAGTTAAGCGCGGAAATTAGTCGTCAAAAAAGCCGATTGGCACCCGTTCAAAAATGGGTGCCAATCGGCTTTTCTTTCTTCGGCTCTGACCTACACAATACGAACCCCGGCTACCAGCCCAAAATCATCCCAAAACGACGGATACGATTTTGCTACCACGCCCGGCTCGTCAACTATAATTTGTTGCCGCATGGCTACCGGCGCAAAGGCCATCGCCATCCGGTGGTCGTCGTAGGTGTCAATCGGGGCCGAAACGGGTTGGCCGGGCGCAACCGTCAGAATCCCGTAGCGCGTATTTGGCTCGATCTCAATGAGCGACGCGCCGAGTTTCGGGAGTTCGGTTTGTAGTGCCAAAACCCGGTCGGTTTCTTTGATTTTCAGGCTTTCTATGCCGGTCAGTGTCAACGGAATGACTTTCATGGCGCACGTCACGGCAACGGTTTGGGCCAGATCGGGGCAGTCGGTAAAATCCCACGCCAGCGATGCTTCTGCCGGGCCTTTCGTGAGCAAAACCCCCGTTTCGGTAAACGTGCTAACCACACCCAACGGCTTCATAATGTGCTGAATAGCACTGTCGCCCTGCAACGATTTCGCTTTCAGGCCCAGCAATTCGAGCTCAGAACCCGCCGGGGCCAACGCCACCACACTATACCAATAACTCGCGCCCGACCAGTCAGATTCTACCGCGTATCGGGTTGGCACGTACCGTGTTGGCTGTACCCGAATGGTGTTGGTTTGCCAATCGGTTTCGACCGTTGCGCCGAAGTGCTGCATCTGGGCAATGGTCATATCAATGTATGGCCGTGACCCGATTGCGCCGGTTAGTTCAAGCACCAAACCATCGGGCAGAGTTGGCGCAATAAGCAGCAAAGCCGAGATGTACTGGCTGCTCACATCGCCCCGAATTGCCAGATTATGTTGTCCCGAAGCCGTAAAACCGGTAATCAGCAGGGGCGGAAATCCATCGTGATTCACGTAGTCAATGTCTGCCCCGAGTTGCCGGAGTGCGTCCACCAAAATTCCGATGGGCCGCTCCTGCATCCGGGGCGTTCCGGTGAGGGTTTTCTGCTGCCCGGTAGCAGCAAAGTAAGCCGTCAGAAACCGCATCGTTGTTCCGGCATCCAGTACATCGGCAACGGCCTCGGTCGAGTTTAATAACCGGATCATGGTTTGGGTGTCGCGGGCGGTTGCCAGATTCTGCAATTCGCAGCAAAAACCCGTTAAAGCGTTGATAATCAAGGCGCGGTTGCTTTCGCTTTTCGACGAAGCGAGTGGAATCGTAGCCCGAACGGGCGCAGTGGGCGGGGTTAAGGTAACGGTGTTTGTCATTATGACAAAAGTACGGCCTTGTCTCACAAAACACCCCGTTTTTTGAGTTCAAAGAAGCATTTGGCCGTTGCAAGGCGGTCAGCTTCGGCGTTGTGCAGGTTTTTCAGGGCCCGGCCAAACAGTAATTTGTGGAGACCATCTAACCGCAACGGCTCGTGGTTGGTTGTGATTTTCGCGCTGGCATCCATTGTGCAGATTGTGGGCCGCGCCAAAAAATCGGTTACGCGCCCGGCCCGGACAAATTCAGCCCCGATCACATTGTAATCTAATTCAGCGAAATGACAAACCCACGCATCGGCTTGCTCGATGGCAGGCAGCAACCGCGTCAAAGCCGACTGTAAGGGGATACCGTATTCGCGGGCTTCTTCGGGCGAGATGCCATGAATTTCCTGCGCTACCTTATTCCACCGATAGCCATCGGGCTGCACCATAAACGAGTCATGTTGCAACTCCCGGCCCGATTCGTCGTACAATCCCCAGGAAGCCGAAATTAAACGCGGCCAATTGTAGGTATCCGTAAACGGCGTGTCGTACCGTTGCGGCAGGCCATTGGTTTCAGTGTCAATAATGAAATAGGTCATGGTTGATTTACCCTACCCCCACCCCTCCCCCAAAAGCAGAGGAGGGAATATGGACCGGAAGTTTTTTAGAGTTTTTTAACGGCTAACCCAAACAAAAACGCCGAATATTACTGTTCTTTTCTTACCAAGTTTCTGAAACCCAATCGCGCCTTGTTTTGAACACGAATTTAGTTGTTATCCCGACCTATAACGAAATTGAGAATATCGAAGCCATCATCCGGCGGGTGTTCTCGCTGGCCGAACCGAGCATTGGCGGGCCATTTCAGCTACTTATCGTGGACGATGGCTCGCCCGATGGCACCGGGCAGGTCGTAAAAGACTTGCAGGCAGAATTTCCGCGGCAGTTGCACCTGCTCGAACGGCGGGGAAAACTCGGTCTCGGCACGGCCTACATTGACGGATTTAAGTGGGGCATGGCCCGTGATTATCAGTACTTTTTTGAGATGGATGCCGATTTCTCGCACAACCCCGACGATTTGCTGAAACTCCATCAGGCCTGCACCGTTGGCGACGGCACCACGCCCCCCGCCGACGTTGCCGTTGGCTCGCGCTACATAAAAGGCGTGAACGTGGTGAACTGGCCGATGGGCCGGGTGCTGATGTCCTATTTTGCCGGGGTTTACGTCCGGTTCGCAACGGGTATGACGATCATGGATCCAACAGCGGGATTTGTGTGCTACCGGCGCGAGGTACTGGATGTACTACTCCAAAACCCGATTAAATTTGTGGGGTATGCCTTCCAGATTGAAATGAAGTTTACGTGCTGGAAATACGGCTTCCGCATCGTTGAAGTGCCGATTATCTTCACCGACCGCACGAAAGGCACGTCAAAAATGTCGTCAAAAATCTTCAACGAAGCCGTCTTTGGGGTTTTGCAGATGAAAATCGGCAGTTTTTTCCGGCATTACATTCCCAAACATTCGGTGGTGGCGAAAGAACGAGCAAATCTGTTGGCTACCCGGCAAGTGAATCACTAAAAGCTAAACATCACGTTTTGCTAAACCAAATCAATCCCGTATTTTTGCGGACTCATTTGAAAACAAGGCATTTTTAACGATATACAGTAATGAAAAGGACATTCCAACCATC
>JBBRUV010000039.1:0-19678 GCA_038247465.1 Cytophagales bacterium | reverse complement strand
GGTGCGGCCCCGGTTGAGCCCGGAATCAGCGAGAGGTTTTCCATGCCGGCAAAGCCGTTGTTTACGCAGTACATGACCAATTCGTGCCAGTTTACCCCCCCGCCCGCCCGCACCCAAATGTGCTGTTCATCGGTTCGGACAATATCAATACCCTGAATATTGATCTTGACAACTAAGCCATCGAAGTTGCCGGTGAAGAGAATATTGCTGCCCCCGCCCAGAATGAGCCGGGGCATGGTCATATATTCGGTCAGCTCCCGCAGTGTTTCGAGGTCAGATTTAGTCGTGATTTCGGTGAAATACCGGGCCGTTGCGTCAATGCCGAACGTGTTGTAGGGCTTGAGTGACACGTAGCTATCGAGGTTGAGCATTAGCCGTTGAAGAGGTAAATGAGTTGCAAACATAGTGATTCCGGTATATTTGTTCGTTCAGATGCCGGTTGTTGATCGGTATAACCCATGAAATCAGGTTTTTATAAACTATTGGTCTTGTTTATCCCGGCCCTGTGGGTGGGTTGCAGCAGCCGAACGTTGCCAACAACGGGTAATTACAACGACCACAACGAAGACCTGTCGGTAGCCCGCCCGTCGTATAGTTCGGTGGGGCTGGCTCCGGCCAGTACTATCCCTCGCCCGGTCCCGGCTCCCACCATGACTCGCCCGGCTTCGGCTCCCACCGCGCCCGCATCGGTCACGGCAGAGAAAGCCGCCCGCCCTACCCAGCAAACCACCGAAGCCATGCACATTAACAAGCGGCTCGATTTATTGCTGGAAACCATGGCCGACCGTAACCGCTCGATTCGGTACGCGCCCGGCTACCGGATTCAGGTGTATGTGGGCAACGAACGCCAACAGGCCGAAGCGACCAAACTACTCATCTATCAGAACTTCCCGGAATTGAACCCCTATCTGGCCTACAAACAACCGACGTACCGCCTGAAAGTGGGTGATTTTATGCGCCGGATGGATGCCGAGCGGTATTATAGCCAGATCAGGCAGTGGGTCGCGTCGGCGGTGTTGCAGCCCGATAAGGTTGATATCCGGCGCGGGCTGACAATCAAATAGCTGGCTTAATGCTATCTTCTGCCTAAATTTGACCCTACTTTCTTGGTTTCGTACTATCTGCGGCTTTGTTGAAGCCGCCATTTTCGCATGAAAAAAGCACTTATCACTGGCATAACCGGGCAAGACGGAGCCTATCTTGCCGAATTACTCCTGCAAAAAGGCTACGAAGTTCACGGCATCAAACGCCGGAGTTCGCTCTTCAACACCCAACGGATTGACCATCTCTACGAAGACCCGCACGAGAAAAACGTCAACCTGCACCTGCACTACGGCGATCTGTCAGACTCGACCAATATCATCCGCATTATTCAAGACATTCAGCCCGACGAAATTTACAACCTCGGTGCCATGTCGCACGTGCGGGTTAGTTTCGATGAACCCGAATACACCGCTCAGGTTGATGGTATCGGTACGCTACGGATTCTGGAAGCGGTGCGGCTGTTGAATATGACCCACAAATGCCGGATTTATCAGGCTTCGACCTCTGAACTGTATGGCGGTTTGCAGGGCCACGCCCAGTCAGAAACCACGCCATTTTATCCCCGCTCGCCCTACGCCGTTGCCAAATTATACGGATACTGGATTACGGTGAATTACCGCGAAGCCTACGGAATGTATGCCTGCAACGGTATTTTGTTTAACCATGAATCACCACTGCGGGGCGAAACGTTTGTGACCCGCAAAATCACCCGCGCCGTTGCCCGCATTGCCCTCGGTTTGCAGGACAAAGTATATCTCGGCAACCTTGACGCGCAACGCGACTGGGGCCACGCCAAAGATTATGTGGAAGCGATGTACCTGATCTTGCAGCAGGACACACCCGAAGATTACGTGATTGCAACCGGCAAAACTACCTCAATCCGTGATTTTGTGCGGATGGCGTTCTCCGAAATCGGTGTCGAACTCGGTTTCAGTGGCGAAGGCGTTACCGAAACGGCGGTGGTGGTGTCGGCCAATAACCCCGAATTTCCGATTACGATAGGTCAGGAAGTACTGGCAATTGACCCGCGTTATTTCCGCCCGACGGAGGTTGACCTGCTTCTCGGCGACCCTACCAAAGCCATGACGCAGTTGGGCTGGCAACCCAAATACGACCTACCCGCGTTAGTCGAAGACATGGTGTCGGCAGATTTAGACCTCTTCCGACGCGACCAACTTCTGGCCCGGAGCGGCCATCAAGTCCTGAACTATTTTGAATGATATTTTCAATTCAACGACCTGTTTATCAGGTCGTTGTCATTTTCAATAACTAACCTTTACCTAACCCATGAAATACAATCTGCTTGGTAACACCGGTGTGCTGGTGTCTGAATTATGCCTCGGCACGATGACCTTTGGCGGCAGTGGCTACTGGCAGGCCATCGGTCAGCTTCAGCAAGATGCCGCCAACGACATCCTGAAAACAGCCTTTGATGGCGGCATTAACTTTATTGACACGGCCAACGTCTATTCGTGGGGTCAGTCAGAATCATTACTCGGTCAGGGATTAAAAGACCTGGGCCTGCCCCGCGAAGAACTCATTATCGCTACCAAAGTCCGGGCAAAAATGGCCGAGGGCAAGAATCGGCTGGGCCTGAGCCGGTTGCACATCATGGAGCAGGTTGACGCGAGCCTGAAACGGCTCCAAACCAGCCACATTGACCTGTATCAGATTCACGGTTTTGACCCGGTCACGCCCCTCGAAGAAACCATGCGCGGCCTCGAAGACGTGGTCAGAAGTGGCAAAGTGCGGTACATCGGTTGCTCAAACCTGGCGGCCTGGCAGGTGATGAAAGCCAACGGCATTGCCGAACGCCAGGGTTGGGGGCGGTTTGTGTCCACTCAGAGTTACTATTCCATTGCCGGGCGCGATCTGGAAAACGACCTCGTGCCGATGGCGAAAGACCAACAGATGGGTATTTTGCCCTGGAGTCCGCTGGCGGGCGGTTTTCTATCGGGCAAGTTCACCCGCGACAACCAGCCCGACGATGATTCGCGCCGACTGAATTTTGACTTCCCGCCGATTGACAAAGAATTTGCCTACGACATTATTGCCGTGATGCAGGACATAGCGACCGAAACCGGCGGCACAGTGGCGCAGGTGGCTTTGACGTGGCTTTTGCAAAAGCCGCAGGTAACGAGCGTGATTATCGGAGCCAAAAACACGACCCAACTCACTGACAACCTGAATGCTACCAACCTGAACCTCACTGCCGAACAGATGACACGCTTAGACGACGCATCGGCGCGGCCTAAACCGTATCCGCAATGGATGATTGAGCGGCAGGGCGGTGATCGGGCGGGTGTTTCGACCTGGGCGGGGCCGGTTCAACAGTAATTTTACCGTTTCCGCAACGGCTCCGTTTTCGCACAGTCGGCCAGCGCATCAGCAATTACAGTTAGGGGACGAATTAGCGCGTAACAACCATAGTCAGCCGATGCCCGCAACAGGGGTATCGGCTGACTGTTTTGATTCAGAGCCATATACCAGCCGTTATTGGGCGCGGCCTCGAAGAAAACACGAGGTAAAAATTCGTGAATCCGCCGGAGCCAGCGCGGGCCATCGGGGTGATGGGTTTGGCCGTAGCCTTTCGAGAGCGCGGCCATTGCGTTCAGATGCACGTCGAGCCAGCGTTGCGAGGCCGTTGAAAAGGGCGACGGCTGGGTTTTCCAGTCCACGAAACGCGGAAAACCACCGTTGATTTCGTCCCAGGTCCAGTCGCAGAGATTCAGGCACCACGTCATAGCCTGCAATGCTAATTTCTGATTATCAATTAGTTGCGCCAGATCGAACAGGTAACTGGCGGCAGCGAAGGTCAGGCCGGGGCTGATTCGGCGACCGTCGGGCGTGTTCAGAAATGCCCCGTCGGGCAACACATATTCCCGGAGAATATCGGTTCGTCGGTCCAAAAACTCGCGGAGTAGTTCATCCAGAATTGATTGGGCAGCTTCGTCGCGGGTTTGTTCATCGAGCAACGGCCACAACTCAACCAATAGTTGAAGCGCAGCAACAGGTTCGCTCACGTGCCGGATGTTTCGCAATCCGCCCGCCTGTCTGCTTTGCGCCGTGTGTTTGTCCTTTCGTCGGGCAAAAACCTGTTGAGCGGTTTGCCGGGCGTTCATGGCCCACTCGTCCTCGGCGGTGGCGCGGTGCAACCTGGCAAAGGCCATTGCCACCCGGCAATCCGGCACTAAATCGGGGGCAACAGCCACCGCCCGCCCGCGCCGGTCAACGGTTTTTAAGACAGCTCCCCGCTCATCAAACGCCGATTTATCCAAGAAAACAGCCCCGTGCCGGGCGTGAGTCAGCCAGTCGGCAATGGGCGTTACGGTGTGGTAGAGGTAAGCAAATGCCCAGACTTGTTCGGCTTGCCGGGCAATGGTTTTGTCGGCATCGGCGGTTTCTCCCGTTTCGGTCAGCAGGTCAAAATACCCCCCGCAGCGTTCGTCCCGGCTGTGTTGCAGCCAGAACGGAACCACGCGCTGAAGCAGTGCGTCACGGTAAAACGCCGATAGCCGGGCAAAATCAAGCATTTAATTCATCCGTTCGAGTTCGGGCCGGGCGGTTTCCTTTTCTTCGGGCAATATAAATTTCATCGGTTTGCCCACCTGTTCGGGCAGCAACGCTATCGCTAAAACCTCATCCACGTTATCTACGTAATGAAACGTGAGGTCTTTAATATAACTGGCATTGATCTCTTCGATGTCTTTACGGTTTTTGGCGCAAAGAATAATTTCACGGAGACCAGCCCGGTTTGCCGCCAGAATTTTTTCTTTAATACCGCCAACGGGCAGCACCTTTCCGCGCAGGGTCACTTCGCCGGTCATGGCAAGGTATGGTTTTACCTTGCGTTGGGTATAAATCGAAGTCATCGAAGTCAGCATTGTAATCCCCGCCGAGGGGCCATCTTTTGGCACCGCCCCCGCCGGAATGTGGATGTGCAGGTCGTAGGCATTGAAAACCCGGAAGTCAATGCCCATGTTGTCGGCGTGGGCTTTTAGGTACGACAGGGCTGTGATGGCCGATTCTTTCATCACGTCGCCGAGTTGGCCCGACAGCGTCAGAACGCCTTTACCCCGGCTCAGGCTGCTTTCGATCATCAGAATTTCTCCGCCCACCTGCGTCCAGGCCAGGCCGGTTACGATGCCGGCAATGTCGTCGTCAGCATACAAATCGTTATCGAAAATCTCCGCGCCGAGCAGCCGTTTAATGTCCGGCGTTTTCACGGCATGGTTGTATTCTTCGTCCATCGCCACCGATTTAGCGATTTTCCTGACCATTGCCCCGATTTTCTGCTCCAGATTCCGCACGCCCGATTCGCGGGTGTAGCCTTCAATAATCCGCAGCAGGGCTTTGTCGTCAACCTGTACATCTTTTGTTTTCAGGCCGTGTTCTTTACGCTGTTTTGGCAACAGGTACTTTTTGGCGATTTGCAGTTTTTCTTCAACCGTGTAGCCCACGATGTCAATAATTTCCATCCGGTCGCGCAGGGCCGGGTGAATCGTATCGAGCGAGTTGGCGGTGGCAATAAACAGCACCTTCGAAAGATCGTATTCTACTTCGAGGTAGTTATCGGTAAACGTTGCATTCTGTTCAGGATCAAGCACTTCGAGCAACGCCGACGACGGGTCACCGCGATAATCGCTGCTTACTTTATCAATTTCGTCCAGAATAAAGACCGGATTTGAGGAGCCGCATTTTTTAAGATTCTGGATAATCTTGCCCGGCATAGCCCCGATATAGGTTTTGCGGTGGCCGCGAATTTCGGCTTCGTCATGTACCCCACCGAGGGCCATCCGGCTGTATTTTCGCCCTAACGCCTTGGCCACAGACTTGCCGAGCGATGTTTTTCCAACACCCGGCGGGCCGTACAAACACAAAATCGGTGCTTTCATGCCTGTAAGTGGCTTGCCATTGGCGGCTATGGACTCGGCATCGCGGTCATGCTTGAGTTTCAACACGGCTAAATATTCGATGATGCGTTCCTTCACTTTTTCGAGACCAAAATGGTCGCCGTCTAAGATTTTTTGCGCCCGTTTCAGGTCGTAGTTATCTTTGGTAGGGTCGTTCCAGGGCAGGTCGGTGAGGAGTTCCACGTAGTTCATCGTCACCGGATACTCCGGGGCCATCGGATTCAGGCGTTGCAGTTTGCTGAGTTCTTTCTCAAAATGTAGCTGCACCTCTTTAGGCCAGCGTTTTTTTGCTCCTTTGGCCCTCAGTTCGTCTAAGTCACGCTCGGGGCTGTCCATGCCGAGTTCGTCCTGCAAGACCTTCATCTGCTGACGCAGGTAATAATCGCGTTGTTGCTGATCGAGGTCTGAACTGGCTTTGGTCTGAATTTCGCGTTTCAGTTCAAGTAGTTCCACGTCTTTCATCATGTATTCGAGTAGCAACTGCGCCTGTTGCGCCCCGTCGAGCGATTCGAGTAGCTTCTGTTTGTCGGCAACGTCGGCGTTGATGTTAGACGACAGGAAGTGCAGCAGAAACATGGGGCTTTCGATGTTGTCAATGGCGATGCGGGCTTCCTGCGGAATTTCGGGGTTAAGCCGCAGGATTTTATAAGCCGACTCTTTCACCGTTTGCAGCAGTGCCTTGCCTTCTTTGCGGTTCGGGTTCGGAAATGTATCCTCAATCTGGCGGACGGTAGCCGTCATGAACGGATTTTCCTGCATCAACTGCGTGATTTCAAACCGCTTTTTGCCCTGAATAATAATCGTAATGTTGCCATCGGGCAGGGTAATCATTTTGATGATGTATGCCACCGTACCAAGCCGGTACAGGTCATCAGAAACGGGTTCGTCCTGCAACTGATTCAATTGCGCCACCACGCCAATTATTCGGTTGCCTTTGTAGGCTCTCTTTACCAGCCGGATTGATTTCTGCCGCCCAACCGTAACCGGAATCACCATACCCGGAAATAAAACCGTGTTTCTGACCGGCAGAATGGACAGATTTTCGGGCAACTCATAATCATCGTCAATGCCTTCGGGCGAGCCGATTGGCACAATCTCTAAGTTGTCAGAGTCAAAATCTGACATCATCAACGACGCTGTAAACGGGGAATTAAAGTTCATATCGTATCTGCCAAACTGACAGTATTTTTCGGATTAGTGGGCATGATGGCGATGGCCTAAAGAAGGAAAATACGTCTGCAAGGGCCGTGCCAGACAAACGCGGGACTGCCACAAAGTAACACAAAACGGAGAATTTTGGTACTGGAAACTTATCAATCGAACGACAATGCCTGAACCGGCTGACTTTGCCGGAAAACGAACGTCTTTTTTTGTGACCCAATCCGTAAATTCACCAGATTTGTCTGGTCTGCAAAGACCTCCGTTAGCACACTTTGTTGCAGCAAACCACCCGAAAATGACCCGGAAAACGGCATTTCAAGATAAATCCATTGGGCATCCCCTTCGGTTTCGTGGCCGACATACGTAAAAGGCCGCCGTTGTTTGTCGGCGGCAATGAACGAGAAATGGCTGCGGATGTATCGCTCAATAATTGAGTTGGCAGCGGGCGTGTCAACCCGGATTTTCTGGCCGTTGTTGGCGCGGGAAAGGGCGGTTTCGAGGTCATCGGTAAAAACCCGGATGCTGATCTCAAACGCCCGGCCTTTGGCGTTATAGTGCATCTCGGTCAGACTGGTATGGAAGTCGTGCGTGAAAAGGAGGAGGAAGAGAAATTTAAACACAGAGACACAGAGGGTTTCACAGAGAACACAGAGTTCACCAAAGAATACACTTAAAATCTCCGTGTTCTCTGTGAAATCCTCTGTGTCTCTATGTTTAAAAATTTACGCGAAGAACCGTTTTAGCACAATATCAAAGAAGTCGTTAAACAGCACAAAGGCCATCAAACACAGCAAAATCGCCATGCCAACGCGCTGGGTGATTTCCATAAAACGGTCGCTGGGTTTGCGACCCGACACCATTTCGTAAAGTAAAATCACCGAATGTCCACCGTCTAAAGCCGGAATAGGCAGGATATTGGTAAACGCCAGGGCCATTGACAGTAAGCCGGTTACGGTCCAAAACCGATCCCAAATCCAGACTCCGCCAAACAAATCACGGGCAATTTTCTGGGGGCCACTCAGGGCTTTCGTGGCCGCTACATCGCCTTTAAAAATCTTGCCGAAGCCTTTGATATTGTCGCCCACTACGCCGAAGGCCCGTTCGGTGCCAACAGCCAGGGCTTGGCCGATGTTATAATCTTCGTGCGAAATCGGGAGCAACGATTCTTTCAGAAACCCAACTTTTCCTTCGGCGTTGGTCGTTACGGCCAGCGTCAGCGGTTTACCGTCGCGTTCGATACCGAGGGCGATGCTGCGGTTTTTCATGGGTTTCATCAACTCCGTAAACTCGTGGTAAAACTGCACGGGCCGGGCGTTCACGCTCGTGATGCGGTCGCCTTTTTCGAGACCGGCTTTTTCGGCGGGCAATCCCGGCGCAATATCGCCGACTTCAAACGGCTCGATGGGTTCAACAAATTTGCCCGCGCTTTCTTTGTCAGCGAGTTTATTGATGAAATTGTTCGGGATATCAATCACCACTTCCTGCATTGCGCCGGTTGGTGTTTTGCGGTCAACGGTGTAGGAACTGTTTTCGCCCAGAAGCACCTCCGACGAGCGAATATCACCGAAGTCTATCAATGGTCTGCCATTAATTTTGGTGATTTTATCGCCCGTTTGCAGCCCCAGTTCGCGGCCTAATTCGAGGGCCACGATGCCGTATTTCACGTCTTTATTTGCCAGAAACGTATTGCCGTTTTTGTAGGTTAAGGCCACAAAAATGATGATTCCGGCAACAACGTTCACAAAAATGCCGCCGAGCATGACAATAAGGCGTTGCCAGGCGGGTTTTGCCCGAAACTCCCAGGGTTGGGGCGGGGCGTTGGTGTGGGCCGTGTCGAGCGATTCGTCAATCATTCCCGAAATTTTGACGAACCCGCCGAGCGGAATCGCACCGAGACCGTATTCGGTTTCGCCCCGTTTGATGCTGAATACTTTGGGCGGGAAGCCAATAAAATACTGTTCCACGCGCATCCCGAAGGCTTTGGCGGCCAGCAAGTGACCGAGTTCGTGCAGTCCAACTAAAATAGACAGGCCCAGAATGAGCTGCCCGGCCATGATGAGAATTTCCATAGGTATTAAACAAAACTTGTGATTTTTTCGGTCGCTAACCGGCGGGTTTCTTCGTCGGTGGCCACGTAGTCGGCGTAGGTTGGGGTTGGCACAAACGATGCCGTTTCTAAACAGTCGGCAATAATGTCAGCTATGTCGAGAAACCTGATTTTATCCTGCAAAAACGCGTCTACCGCCACCTCGTTGGCCGCGTTGATGATACAGGCCGCGTTTCCACCCCGACGCAAAGCCTCAAACGCCAGCGACAGGTTTTGAAACGTGTCGGTATCGGGCTTTTCAAACGTCAACGACGGGTAATTCATGAAATCAAAACGCGGGAAATCCGATTTTAGCCGGTCAGGATAACCGAGCGCAAACTGAATCGGGAGCCGCATATCGGGCAGCCCCATCTGCGCTTTCAAACTGCCATCTTCAAACTGCACTAAGGAGTGAATGATGCTCTGCGGATGCACCACCACGTCAATCTGTTCTGGCGACAGGCCAAAGAGCCATTTGGCTTCGATAACCTCCAGGCCTTTGTTCATCAGCGTGGCCGAGTCAATGGTGATTTTCGCGCCCATCGTCCAATTGGGGTGTTTCAGGGCTTGCGCTTTGGTGACGGTTGCCAGAAAATCACGGTTTTTACCCCGAAACGGGCCGCCCGATGCGGTGAGAATAATTTTCTCGATGGGATTGTGAAACTCCCCGACAAGGCACTGAAAAATGGCCGAATGTTCAGAATCAACCGGGTAGATGTTCACGCCGTGCTGCCGGGCCAATTGCGTGATTAAATCACCAGCCACCACCAACGTTTCTTTATTGGCGAGGGCAATTGATTTTTTGGCTTCGATAGCTTTGATAGTCGGCAGCAGCCCGGCATAGCCTACCATTGCCGTCAGCACCACGTCAATGGTATCCATCTGCACCACCGACGCAATAGAATTGGCCCCGGCATACACCTTAATATCGAGCGGGTCGAGGGCGGCAAAAACAGCATCGTATTTGGCTTCGTTGCAGATCACCACCACATTGGGCCGGAGGTCGGCAGCTTGCGCAATCAGTAGTTCGGCGTTGTTGTTGGTGGTCAGCACCTCCACCTGAAAACGGTCGGGGTGGGCTTTGATGACCTCAACGGCCTGCATACCGATGGAGCCGGTGCTGCCCAGAATAGCGATCCGGCGTTTTATAGGCTCAGTCATTTGGTTTTCTCGATAGACAGCTCAACGGCTGCGCGGGTCATGTTCCTGAAAATTACGTCGGCAAATTCACCGGCCTGGTTTTCGTCGGCGAAGATACGCATTTGACCCGCGTCGGCCTGCCACTCTCCCCGCCCAAATGCCAGCAGCGCGTCGGCAATGGCGCCGGAATTAGCGGCATCAACGGCCCAGCCCAACTGCCGCGTTTTTACCAACTGCCCGATTAAGCCGTAATCAGCCGCCAGCACGGGCCTGTTGGCGGCTGCGGCCCGCACCAATACCGCACTCATGCCGATATGTTGGTGATAAAGAACCGTTACTACATCGGCAACGGCAATTAACGGCTGTATCAATTCATCGCTGATAAACTCGTGCCGGCGAATCACCTGCACATCGCTCAACGCGGCTATGGCCGTCTCTACGGGTTGGTGCATTTGCGGGGCCAATGGCCCGGCCAGCACCACACACCAACTGGCCTGCTCAATGGGCGACATCCCGGCAAAGGCCCGTAGCAACGGCTCAATCCCTTTACGCTCGTCTAACTGCCCAAATACCAGCACCGTTTGGCGGCCCGGCTCAATGCCTAACGCATGGCGCAGGTCGTCAACTTCGGTCGTTGAAATCGGGCGGATGGATACCGGGTCGGGGAGGGCGCAGGCTGCCGACCGGCCCGCCCAACTGTTAATTGGCGCAACAGCAAACGGGTCGAGACAGAATAAACTTTTAAGTTCAGGGCGAATAAGCAAGGCTCGCAATAGCCATTTTTTGCGGAACGATTGTAGCCGTTCACGGATGGTGGTTGGCCCTTGCCCCCAGTCGGCATAATGAAACGAAGGCCGGAACAAAATCCCCGACACATCGAACGGCAAGGGTTTACTAAGAAAAAAAGCCGGTTGCAGGTGATCGAAATACATGAGCAGCACCTCGTTTGCCTGCGCTTGCCGGGCATATTTATCCATCAGGTCCCATTCGGCTCGTGACTGCGCCAGTCCGCCACGAGCCGCCAATCGGTGGGTATTTTCGGTTTCCGTAATCGCTACGATCCGAACCTCGTTTCGTTGGGCATCAGCCACAATACCACCGTGCTGCGTCAGAAAATCGGGCGACACCACCACCGTAACCGAATACGATTGCCAGCCGGGTGCGGCCAGAATCAGGTGATGCAGGTAGCCCGCGTGGTGGCCCGATGGATTGAGGTCGAAAAATAAGAGTCTCATATAGCGTCAGATTGGGGAATATAAATCGAAGTTGATAGTGATATTCAGTTCGTTTTCAAGGGCGCGGATGAAATACACGCCTTCAGGGTAACAAACCAATAAATCATCTACGAATTTCTGACTTGATTTCCCGGCATCAACAATTTCCTGTTGCTTCAGTTTGATGTATCGCTTTCGTTGATCAGCCAGCTTGGCATTGTCTGAATCTAAGAGCCGCACAAGATTTACGGCTTCTATATCATTCTCATCGGCTACCACATAATCGCCTTCGATGTATAAAATTCTATCGTCAAACGTATCATGCGTTGGATACAGAATCGGTTGATAGGCCGCCCATTTTTTAGATTTTCGAGTATTCCAAAGCCCCTTGACCAAAAACCAATTCGTATAGCCATCGCCGGGTTTATTTTTGAGCGTTGGGTTAAAATGTTCGATGTGTTCGTCGTCAGAGGGGCCAAGATAGGTTTCGGTGTAAGCACAGATGTTGTGTTGCTCATCAGCCAGAAGTTGCCGCAATTCGTCGTTGTCGCTGTCCCGGTATGTTAGCTGTCGTTGGATAATTTTCGATTCCCCCGACTTAATGACTCGTCGCATAGTCGGTTAAAATTTATAGGAATCTCCCAACTTAGCCCGCTTCACAATTAGTTCTTCTTTACGTTGTGGGTCTTTTTCATTTCGGATAGCAACGGCCAGATTTCGGTGTTCGGCGTATGCCTCTAACCCCTTGTCTAACATCAATTCTTCCAAACCAAAATCTTCGCTTAAAATATCGTTCGGGTCGTCTCCTTCGGGGGCCACGCCTTTACGATACTTCACGTCTCCGTTTTCATCAAAGTAGAGAATAAACCGTTCTTCCGGCTCAAACGCCGACGCGATAATAGGCGAGTGCGTGGCAAAGAAAAACTGCGCCGTTGGAGCCAACGACACGTAATGCTGAACCAGAATCCGCTGAATGTCAGGGAATAACGAACGTTCGGGTTCATCAAAAAGAACGGCTCCATTACTAAGATTAAGTTTGTAAATTGGAATTGATGTGGACAGCAATTGTTTTGTTCCTGTACTCAAATATTTTCCAGTAATATGTTGACCTCTATTTGTTTTTAGGACAATTCGCGATTCAGTTCCTTCTGTATCCACTTCCAGATAAAGTGTACTGAGAATTTTATTCAGACAATTTTCTCCTAAATCAGCTCTGGGATTTGGGTGTTTTTCTTGCCACTGGCTAATCTGACTTCCTAAATGATTACTACTGAATGAATTTTGGCTCACTAAATTAGCAGCAAATTGTTTTAATTCATTGTCGTATGTATCAATTTCGCTTAATAGATTTGACCATACAACCTCAGATAGGTATTCACTAAGACCTATAACTGGCGAGTTAAGTTGCATTATCCCATTATCAATTAACTGCCCTCTTATTGTCACCAAATCTTTGGATGAAGAGGCTTTATCTTCGAGTAAACTTTTTGCCAACCCAACCGCAACTTCATCAATATATAAACAAAGCTTTCCTTCTCTTAAAAAAACTATATAAACTCTCATATACATTGACATTTTCTAACCAATTAAGCCCTGAATTGCCCAACAGATGCTCTTCTGAAGAATTGCGTGATACTTCAGGGGATATTTTACTCATATCTACTAAAGAATTATCAAGCACTATATTCTTTCCATCTAAAATAGATCGAATAGAAATAGATTTAAAGGTTTTATACTGTTCAGAGTTAATAGAAAAGTTTAATATATTTTTTTTAATCTGATAACTGTTGCTGACAACTTGAAAAAAATCCCAAATCACATTCAGCAACGTCGTTTTTCCCGTGCCGCTTTGCCCAATAAAGCACACTTTCTCCAACGGCTGCCCGGCCTTGGCGTGGTGAGCAGGATAGGTAAAATCAAACTTGATATTCTTGAACTGACGGTATTCGCCAATGTCAATGCCGGTGATTTTCATAGTGAACTACTTAAAATTCATAATTTGAAGTTTGTAGTTGTCATTGCAAAAATCACGAACATCAAACTACAAACAAATTAACTTTTCAAAAGCCCATCGGCAATGATTCGGTCATTGCTCAGGCGCGGCACTTTGTTCTGCCCGCCAAGTTTCCCCTGGGATTTCATGTAACGCTGAAACGCCCCGCGTTCTAAGCCAATCAGCACCAAAGGCCGCAAAATATTGCCCCGAATCAGGTCGTCGTAATACACATTCAGTTGGGTTAATTTTTGGTCGAGGTCAGCCGCAAACCGGGCCGCGTCGTGGGGTGGGGTAGCAAATTCAACGTACCATTCGTGATACGGAAGCCCTTCTTCTGGCGAAACCATTGGGGCCACCGTAAACTCAACGACCTCGGTTTCGGGCTGTTGCTGCATGGCATATTGCAGCGCTTTTTCTACTTCTTCGCCGATAACGTGTTCGCCAAAGGCCGAAATAAAATGCTTGATACGCCCCGTAACGAGCAACCGATACGGCTCGCGGCTGACAAACTTTACGGTGTCGCCCAATGAATAGCCCCACAACCCGGCGTTGTTATTGATCACCACCGCATAATTCTTGCCAAGTTCAACCTCATCAATCGTCAATCGGCGCGGGTTTGGGTTGAAGTAGTCATCGGCGGGAATAAACTCGTAGAAAATCCCACTGTCCACCAACAACAGCAACCCCTCGGCCTCCTGCGAATCCTGAAAGGCGATAAACCCTTCCGACGCCGGGTAGGTCTCGATGCTGTCAATGCGTTTGCCAATGCTATCGAATAGTTTGGCGCGATACGGCTCGAAGTTGACTCCACCATACACAAAAACCGAAAAATCGGGGAAAACGTCCTTGATTTTCTTGCCTGTGCGGGCCTGAATCCGGTCGAAATACATCTGCACCCAGGGCGGAATCCCCGAAATCAACGACATCGGCTCGTTGATTGTCTCGTCAATGACGCGCTCTAATTTGGTTTCCCAATCTTCGATGGTATTGGTCTCAAAGCTGGGTAATTGATTGGTTCTCAGGTAAGCCGGTACGTGGTGATTCACAATGCCCGACAAACGCCCGATGTTGATGCCCGCTTTTTGGGTGAGTTCGGGGCTGCCCGAGAGAAAGATCAGTTTCTTGTCTAAGAACGCGCCGTTGCCCGTTTGGTCCACATAGTTCAGCAGCGCGTCGCGGGCCGAGTTAATGTGGTTCGGGATAGATTCTGTGGTGAGGGGAATGTATTTCACACCCGACGTGGTGCCGGACGTTTTGGCGAAGTACGCCGGTTTGCCCGGCCACAGCACATCAGAAGCCCCGCTCAGAATCTGCTCGATGTAGGGCTTCAGGGTTTCATAGTCACGGACAGGAACAGCCTGCCGGAAATCGGCAACGGTCTGAATCTCCGAAAAACGGTGGTCTTTGCCAAAGGTGGTGTGTTTTGCCCGACCGACCAACTGCCTGAACCAGCGTTGCTGCGCTTCGGCGGGGTTATGCATCCATGCCTGTTGCCGCTCAACTACCCACCGGGCCAGCGGCTTACTCAATACCGAACGAATTGCCATAGTGCAGTAAAGGTAACAACCCATAACCCCCCGGCTAAAAGCCAGGGGCAAAAGATTTCCCTATGCTGGACTATAAAACCCATTGCTCCTGGCTTCAGCCAGGGGTTAACGGAGTTTCTTTTTCGGGAATAAGCCACGAGGCCAGGATGCTTACGGCCAGGATGGTTATAATGACATACAGTGAGTAAACAGGTTTGAAACCCCATTCGCTCAGCCAGTGTTCGCCGAGCATTTTGAGGCCAATGAACGTGAGCAGCACGGCCAACCCCACCTTCAGGAACCGGAATTGACTCATAATACTCGACAGGAAGAAAAACATCGAACGCAGGCCCATAATGGCAAACACATTCGAGAAAAAGACGATGTACGGGTCTTTGGTGATCGAGAAAATGGCCGGTATCGAATCCACAGCGAAGAGTAAGTCCGTGAACGCTACCACAATCACGACAACGAACAGGGGCGTAACAAAAACCTTGCGGTCTGACTTGCGCCGGACAAAAAAGTTGTCCGTTACGTTGCGGTTATACACGTTAAAATACCGGCTTATGAACTTCGTAACGGGGTGTTCGCTCGGCACGATTTGCTCATCTTCTTCTTTCTGAAAAAACAGCCGAACGCCGGTAAACACCAGAAACGCCCCGAACAAATACATAACCCATTCAAACCGCTGAATCAGGGCTGCCCCGACGAAAATAAAGATCATTCGCAAAATAATTGCCCCCAGAATTCCCCACACTAAAATCTTCTTGTAATACCGCTTTTCAACCCCGAACGAGTTAAAGATCAGGATAAATACAAAAATATTATCGGCAGACAGCGAATACTCCACTAAGTAGCCCGTGATGTATTCGAGAGCCATATTTTGCTGAAACTTTTGCAAACTGGCCTGAAAATTGCCACCGCTTAAATCAACGTGATCAGCATAGCGGCTGGCCGTCTCGCGCAGGTGTGCCATGTCGGTAATGCCATGAACGAGGTAGCCGTATTGCCGCAGGAAAAAGTAAAACCCTACCGACAGCGCGACCCAAATTGCACTCCAGGTAGCAGCCTCCCGGAAGGAGACCACGTGACTCTTTGATTTACGGTTGAAGGCCCCCAAATCCAGGGCCATTACAAGCAGAACAAAAACGGCAAACGCCAAAAAAAAAGAAGTTTCGTAAGTCATTATTAGTCAGAGTGTCATCGCCCAACGGTCAGAAATAGCCGTTATTAGCCTGCAAAGTTGCCCGATTCCGGCGAACCCGGCCTTGTCAGTTACAAAAATATTGGGTGGTTTGGTTCGCCCTGCTTAGTTTTGAAACCATTATGTACAACGGCAAAAAAGTAATTGTGGTGATGCCCGCCTACCGCGCGGCTCTCACGCTCGAACGTACCTACCGCGAGATACCCTTCGATCTGGTGGACGACGTAATTTTGGTGGACGACCACAGCCCCGACAACACCGCCGACGTAGCGCGGGAACTCGGTATCCGGCACGTGATCCGGCACGACAAAAACAAAGGCTACGGCGGCAATCAGAAAACCTGCTACGCCAAAGCCCTTGACCTCGGTGCCGACATTGTGATTATGTTACACCCTGATTATCAGTACACTCCGCTGTTACTCACGGCCATGATCTCGATTATTGGCAATGACTTGTACCCGGTGGTGTTTGGCTCCCGGATTTTAGGAAAAGGCGCGTTGAAGGGCGGAATGCCGATGTACAAATACATTGCCAACCGCTTTCTGACCTTTACCCAAAACGTGCTGATGAACCAGAAACTCTCGGAGTATCACACCGGCTACCGGGCGTTTTCGGCAGAGGTCCTGCGGAGCCTGGATTTTACGCACAACTCCGACGATTTTGTGTTTGATAACGAGATGATTGCCCAGATTTTCTGGCAGGGGTTTGATATTGCCGAAGTAACCTGCCCCACCAAATATTTTGACGAAGCCTCGTCTATCAACTTCAAGCGTTCGGCTGTTTATGGTCTCGGCGTACTGACGGTTTCGGTCTGTTACCGGCTTAGTCGGTGGGGGCTAATGCGGTGGAAGTTGCTGTCGCCGAAACGAGTGGCAAAACCGGCTCCGACCGAGCTTCCAGTAGCATAGATTCAAGCGTCAGGCCCGGCCCGAACGCACAACTTAAAATCGTACTGACCCCACCCGGCAAGGCTTCGGTGGGGTTTTGTTTTTGCCAGATTTCGCGCAGCACAAACAGCACCGTTGCCGACGACATATTGCCATACTGCCGCAGCACATCATAAGCGGGTTGATTCTGAGCCGGTTTGAGACCTAATTGATCTTCTATCACTTCTAAGATTTTGCGTCCGCCGGGGTGCATAGCATACTGATTAATATCGCCGATTGTCAGGCCGCTTTTTTCTAAGAGTTTAGACAACAGCCGTCCCAGTCCGTGCTGAATTACGCCCGGCACTTCGGACGTGAGTGTCATCTCGAACCCAAAATCGGCCACGTGCCAGGCCATTTCGTTGCGGCCGTCGGACAGCAAATCGCTGTAAAACGTCCGCAACCGCATCGAACGGTCGGGGCGGGGTTTGGCTTCGACCAGTATCGCAGCGGCTCCATCGGCAAAAAGCGCGTTTGAGAGCAGGTGATCGGTTTCGGTTTTTTTCTGGAAGTGAATCGTACAAAGTTCGATGCACACCACCAGCACCACCGAATCGGGGTCGGCCCGAACAATGGCATCGGCAGTTTTCAGGCCGTTGAACGCGCCGTAACAGCCCATAAAATTAATGGCAAGTCGTTGGGTCGTGGTGGGTAAACCGAGAGCTTCGACGAGTTCAATATCCGGCCCCGGCGCGTATAATCCGGTGCAACTGACAGTGATAAGGTGCGTGATTTGATGGGGATCAAAATCGGCGATTGGCCCGGCATTGCGGTCGGCAAAACAAGTCCGAACCGCGTTTAAGGCTAACGGCACAGCCTCGCGCCGGTATAATTCCATCCGTTGGCCCACGGTCGGGAAAGGCTCCAAGCCCGGCGTATTGGGGTAAAAGGTGAAATCGCCGGTTTTTCGGGCGTAATCGGGCAGTACAGAATGGCGTTGGGCAATGCGGGTCTGGCGATACAGTGCTGTTAACCGTCGCCGGTTGTAGTCGTCCAATTGCATGGCTTCGGCCATAAAATCAGCGATCTGCATCTGGGGTATTGCAAACTCAGGCACCGCTGTACCAATCGCATTGATATAACTACTCGTAGATTCGCTCATTGGAAAATTGCTCTCGTACCAGATAAACCGACTTGCGCCGTGAAAGTTAGATACGAAGAATAGTAGAGTTTGGTTTAGCCAAAATAAGGTGCGGGCCTGTGAGGTCAAAATTTTCCCGTTCTTTTGTTCAATCATTCCCTAAACTGATGCCTTTATGACGCTTCGTGCCATTCTGCTGCACCTGCGATTGCCATTTTCGCTGTTTTTATTGCCCGTTTTCTTGTTTGCTCTAAGCCAGTCATCCTCCCCGGATATGGGGTTGACGATAGCCGTTTTTCTAATTATTCACCTGCTGCTTTACCCGGCCAGCAACGCCTACAACAGCTATTACGACAAAGACGAAGGCAGCATTGGTATTCTCGAAAACCCACCTGCCGTTGATAAAACCCTGTTCTGGGTCGCGCTCGCGCTTGATGGGCTGGCGTTAATCCTCGGCGCATTTGTCGGCTGGCCGTTTGTGGCGTATCTGCTCATTTATGGCCTGATCTCGAAAGCATACAGCCACGACCGCATACGGCTCAAAAAATACCCGGTGCTGAGTTGGCTTGTGGTGGGCTTCTTTCAGGGCGGCTTCACGTTTTTGGCAACAATCCAGACCATCAATCAGGCTCCGGTCATGGCTGTTCTGACCGATACGCGGTTGTGGCTGGCGGCCATGCTCTGCACGCTGAATCTGCTGGCCGTTTACCCGATTACGCAAATCTATCAGCACGATGAAGATGCCCGCCGGGACGACCTGACTATGAGCCGACTACTGGGTATTGGCGGAACATTTGTTTGCGCGTTGCTGATGTTTAGTCTGTCTATAACCGGGTTTTACGTATTTTTCGGCGGACAATGGCCGTTTTTTGCACTCGTAGGATTTCTGACACCGGCCATACTGTTTTTTGTGGCTTGGTACCTTCGCGTTCGTAAAGACGAGAGCCGCGCCGATTTCCGCTCGGCCATGACCATGACGCTGCTGGCCGGGCTGGGGCTGAACGGCTTCTTTCTACTGCTGTTGTTCACGCGGTGAGTTTGACCGTGATACCGAACAAGTGAAAAAGTTGACTGGCAAACACATTGATAATCAATACACGAGTTAGCCAAACTGAAATTTTTTCGGGCCTTGCTCTTGACAGCTATCAAAAAACCATTACTTTTGCATCCACAATTCGCAGAAACGCTGATTGTGTCAAACGCGAAAGTAGCTCAGCTGGTAGAGCGCGACCTTGCCAAGGTCGAGGTCGCGGGTTCGAACCCCGTCTTTCGCTCTACAAAAAAAGCACCGGGTTGCGGTGCTTTTTTTGTAAGTAGATTTCTTATCGAGCAGCCGGGATGGTGGAATCGGTAGACACGCCGGACTTAAAATCCTGTGGGCCACAAG
>JBBRUV010000038.1:0-20043 GCA_038247465.1 Cytophagales bacterium | reverse complement strand
TATCGTTCCTGTTCCGGCAACTTACCTCGCCCGACGAGTTTTATGATTTTTGCCAGGATAACCCCAACTATAAATTTGAGCGTGACTCCGACGGTCGCATCGTTACTATACCTAACACAGGAGGAAAAACCGGAGTGAAAAATTCGGAGCTAAACGCTGACATAACAATCTGGAATCGGCAGCAAAAAACAGGGATTGTTTTTGATTCATCAACGGCGTTTAACCTCCCCAACGGAAGTACGCGCTCGCCCGATGTGGCCTGGGTCAGCCTCAACCGTTGGGAAATTCTGACTGACCGGGAGCAGGAAAAATTCCCGCCCCTCTGCCCTGATTTTGTGATTGAACTGGTTTCGGCAACGGATTCGCTCAAAGCGGCCAAAGCTAAAATGAGCGATGTCTGGATTGCCAACGGTTGCCGATTGGCGTGGCTGATTGACCCAAAAATGCAAACGGTTCATATTTTTCGGGCCAACGGCGAAATCCAGATTTTACCCAATTTCGCCAAACCGCTGTCCGGCGAAGATGTGCTCCCCGGTCTTTCGCTCCAACTCTGACCCAATTGATCGTTAGCTGCCATGCCCACAATCACCGACCTGCACACCGACTGGAACCAACACGGCCACCGTTATCTGCACCAGTATGCCAGCGGCCAAACCTCGTTTGTGCCGACGCTGCTGCCCCAAACCGCGCTTACATTCACGGTGCAGCAAACGCTTGATTTACTGGCCCGGCGTATCGGCGTTAACACACTTGGCCGGTGCCTAAGCCCGGATGCCAGCGTACCATCGCCCGTTGCTAAACAGCCGGATAGCACGTGGTTGAAACGCAGCAATATGGTTGGGATTAACGTTCGGACGATTGGTTCGTTTTGGAACGTAATGGCTTATGCGTTGACGCTGCCCGCCAGTCATGATAGCGTTCACCTGTTGCCCATCTGGGAGCCGGGCGTAGTCGGCAGTCTGTACGGCATGGTAAGCTGGAATATCAACCCTGAATTTTACAGCCGCGAACTCGCGCAGTTTTTGCCGCACCTCAACACCGTTGAAAAACAGTTGAAAGTGGTGGTAAACCTGCTTCACGCGATGGGCCGGACGGTGGGCATGGACGTGATTCCGCACACTGACCGCTTTTCGGAGATGGTGCTGACGCATCCGGCTCTGTTTGAGTGGGTTCGGCAGGATAGCGGGCGCATCGTTGACCATTCTTCGACCGTGCATCGGCACGTCGAAGAAGCGATTTGGCAGTTTTTGACTTTTCACGGAGCCGCCGACGACACCGGGCGTGTGTTCACGAAAGAAATGCTGTTTGACCCGGCCAACTCGATGCTTACCCAAGCCCAACGCCACCGGATTTTGTTTGGGTGGTCGGGTGAGTTTAGCGGGCGGCTCGACCGGCGGATTGCCCTGATTCGGTTTCTGGTGCGGCAGGGACTCGAAACGCTGCCGATGACGATGGCTCCACCCTATCGCGGGCTGCACATCAACGCCGATAAATTTGTGGTTGACGACTACGGGCAACGTTGGTACGACTATGAATTTGACCAGCCACAGGCCATGTCGCGGGTATTTGGGCCGCTGGCGCGGTACAAGTTTTTTCACAGCCACGACAACAACCGAAACTGGCAACTCAATTTCGAGAAACCTAACCGCCCGGCCTGGGATTATTTTAACCAACAGGTTCTGGCGTGTCAGCAAGCCTACAATTTTGATTTTATGCGGGGCGATATGGCCCACGTACAACCCCGGCCCGATGGCGTTCCGGCAATCCCCGGCGATTTGTACGATCCGTTGCAGGCCGTAAAAAAATACGTTCAGGCCAAGGGATGGCCGCATTTCGGTTTCTATGCCGAAACGTTTCTGGCCCCGCCCGATACGATGGGCTATGGTGATGAGTTGGCCCACCTCGAAGCCATTGAAGCCGATGTGACCCTCGGCGATCTGCAATCCTGCGCCATTATGACCGATACCTTTCGGCAACGTTTCACCAACTACGATAACTGGCTCAGAACCCGGCAGTTTGCGCCCTGCTTTACGGTGATGACCGCCGACAAAGATGATCCGCGTTTCGACGAATTTTACCAAACCGGCAACGTCTTCCGGTATTTCGTGGCCCTTTTCCTGACCGATATGCCGAGTTATGTCGGGCTGGGATTTGAGGTTAGAAACCTACACGAAGCGCGCGGCCAAAATGAAGAATATACCAAACTGTACGTCTTTCAAATCAGCGATGACGCACAAACCGACAAGGTCACGCATGGCCCGTTTGTCTGGGGCCACAACGCCGAACAGTTTGCCACTATTGGCCGGATGCGCTTAGTAGCCGAACAACTCTGGCCCGAAATTGCCGGGCAAGCCACCACCTGGGTGATACCACCAACGCCCGATAGCGACGTAATTGCTTGGTCAGTAGGCCCGTATCAGTTTTCGGCCAGTCTGACCGGAATATTGCCCGAACCCGAACCGACAGCAACGGTGTTGTTTGATGAGGCCGGGTGTCGGGTTTGGCACGTAACAAACGAACTATGATTCTTATCGAAAATACCTGCATCAGCGACGACGTGGCCGAGCAGTTTTTTGTCTGTGACCTCGACAAATGCAAAGGAGCCTGCTGCGTTGAAGGCGACCTCGGCGCACCCCTTGACCGCGACGAACTCCCGATTCTGAACCGGATTTATGCCGACGTAAAACCCTATTTGTCAGAGGCTGGTATTAAAGCCATTGACGAACAGGGCTTGTATGAGCAGGACGTTGATGGTGATTACGTGACCACAACCGTTGGCGGCAAAGAGTGTGTTTTTGCCATTTGGGACGAGCGCGGTATCCTGAAATGCGGCATCGAAGCGGCTTATAACGATGGAAAAACCGACTGGAAAAAACCGTTGTCGTGCCATCTTTACCCAATTCGCGTCACGAAATACGAACAGTATCACGCCCTGAATTATGACCGTTGGAGCGTGTGCAGCCCCGCCTGTGGGTTCGGCAAAAAATTGGGTGTTCCGGTTTATAAATTCCTGAAAGAACCGCTCATCCGGGCCTACGGCGAAGCGTGGTACGGAGAATTGGAGCAGGAAATTAACGGGTAGTTGGTGGTTCGTAGTTGTGTAAGCAGAACTGCAAACTATGAACGGTTTAGTATGAGCGATTACTTCGAAGCCGTTTATGACGTTGTTCGGTTGGTGCCGCCGGGCCGCGTCACCACTTACGGAGCCATTGCCCGCTACCTGAGTCTGCGGGCCGGGGCCAGAATGGTGGGCTGGGCCATGAACGGTTGCCACAACCGCCCAGATGTTCCGGCGCATCGGGTAGTGAATCGGGTGGGGTTGCTATCGGGCAAGCATTTCTTTGGCGAACCCGCCGTGATGCAAACCCTGCTCGAAGCCGAGGGCGTGGCCGTTGAGAACGACACCGTTGTTGAGTTTGCGCGGTTACTCTGGAATCCAGAAACAGAGTTGGCACTATAATACGTCTTACCCCCAACCGACCCATCGGACTGCCCCAAAACAGGGGGCTAAAACCCTCCGGGAGAAAAAGCCAAAGGCGTTAAAAAGCCCCCTGTTTAGGGGCCGTCCGATGAGTCGGTTGGGGGTAAAAAAATCTCCTCCGTCGGGTCAATTCTGAGCCAGAGTAGGCAGCTACATAGCAACAGGCCCGCGATCAGAAACAGCGGCAGGTTGAAATCGCCGGTGGCCTGCACGATATAGCCAAAAGCCACCCCCAGAAATACGGCCCCCAACTGCCCCACCATGTTCATCGCGCCCGAAACCGCCCCGGATTGGCTGCGGCCTACGTCGTTACAAACGGCAAACGAAACCGGCAGCGTGAGGTCTTTGAACCCCATGCCCATTGCCAGCAACACAGCCGCCGTTTGATTGTCGCGGGTGAGGGCCGAAATGAAAATCACGATGGCCGACAAACCCATACCCACAATACCCACCGCCCGCCGACCAATTTTCAGCCCGTATCGTTTTGATAACCAGTCGCTGGCGAAGCCGCCGGTGAAACAGCCGATGGCTCCGAGCAGAAACGGCAACGTGGCAAATAACTGCATCTGCGTTTTGTCGAACAACCGGCCTTCTTTGAGGTAGGTGGGTAGCCAGCCCGTAAAAAAATACGCGCCGTACATATAAAAATGGAACATCAGCATAATGGCCCACATATTGGGGCTGCGGAGAATGGCCCGCCAGGGTAGCTGATGGGCGTGGGCCTTAAACCGGCGGTTCGCTTCGATGTGTTGCCGTTCGTCGGGCGAAACGCGGGGTTCTTCGTGCGGAAAATCCCGAAACCAAACGTACCAGCAAACCGCCCAGACCACACCCAGCACCCCCATTGCCAGAAACGATACCCGCCAGCCGAACTGCGCCGACACCGGAATCACGATCCACGGAGCCAGTACTCCACCCACGCGCCCGGCAGCCCAAATGAACGCCTGCGCCCGGCCCGTTTCTTGCCGGGGAAACCACCGCGAGACAACAATTGACGCATTGGGATAGGCGCCGGCCTCGCCCGCGCCGAACAAAAACCGGATGATTACCAGATATAACCAACTCGTGGCCGTACCCGTCAGGGCCGTGAATGCCGACCACCACGCCACCACCCGCGTCAGCACCCGTCGCGGGCCGAGTCGGTCGCCGAGTGCGCCGGTGGGTAGCTCAAACAGGGCATAACTCAGCGCAAAGGCACTTAATACCCAGCCCCAGGCATCGTTTTCGATATTGAGGTCGCGTTTCATATCGGCAGCCACGAGCGAAATACAGGTACGGTCAATGTAGGTAATGGTAGAGAGGGCAACGAGGAATGACAGTACGCGGGAGCGGTAATTCATAGAACGGCAGGTTATCGGTTTAGGAATGATGGCTGATACCCGTAGCCGAAAGCTACCGCAAACTCGGCCCAAAAAAAATCGGTGTTCATCACCACTATGATAGTATCTGCATCATCGGTGTACCATAATGACGGTTTTCTGGTTAAACGAATGTTGGTTTGCTAAATCAAACCCCCAAAATCACCCGTTTACCATGAAAAAAATCATTGCTATTTTCTTTGTTGGGCTGCTCTTCAGCCAGTGTGCCGTAAATCGTCAGCTTCAGGAAGCCAAAGCCTTAGGCGAATGTCGCTACTCGATTGCTTCTGCCGATAGTGTGTATCTGGGCGGAACCGACATTCGGGAGTTTCAGAAAGTCCAGAAAATCGAAGACATTAATCCACTACGTTATCCGCGTTTAGCTGCCGGTTTGCTCACCCGCAACATTCCGCTCGATGCCCGCATAAATTTAGAGATCATCAATCCAACCAATAAAAACGCGGCCATCAACCAGTTAGAATACAAAATTCTGCTGGCCGGGCAGGAGTTGTTTACCGGGTTTCTGAACCAGCGCATTGCCGTAGCTGCCGGTGGGGGTAAAACCCGCGTACCCGTCCGCATCAATGCCAATGCGTATCAGCTATTTACAGACCCTAAAACCCGCGATGCCTTTGCGCAGCTTGTGGGCAACTTTGCCGGGTCGAGTAACGCCAAAGCCTCCCGCGTAACAATCAAAATCAAACCGACTCTCTCGCTCGGCAACAAAGCCGTGAATTACCCCGGCTACATTACCATTGAACAGGAGGTTACGAATAAAATTCTGACAGGGCAGTAGCCATCCGTTGGTTTATCACCCCACGCGGGCCGTGTGTTTCATAAAACGTGACCGACGCTACCCCGGCGCGGGCCAATAGCTGCAAGCTTTTTTGTGTCCAGTCGGCGCCAAAATCGGTGGCCTGGCGCGGGTCTGCCGGGGGCGATTGGCGTTCGGTGGCCGACCCGGCAACGGTGGTGAAGCGGGGCAACAGCGTCACGGGTGAGATGTAAATGGGTTTTCCGTTCGTCAAATACTGCGCCGTTCTGACGGTATGGGTCTGACCATCAAGGTTTTCTGTCAGGGTCAAGTCATCGAAAGCGTGAACTTGCGGGCAGATGGCGTAGGTCACAAAATCCACTTGCTCGTAGTTGAACGGATTCCGATTGAAGTCGGCGAAAAATCCATCTGTGCCGCCCCCGACCAATGCGCCGGGCAGGGCCAACCGCACAGCAGGCACAATTTTTTGAAGCAGCACATCGGTTGTCAGTAGGGTAGCGGCCTCAAACAGCAACACCGACCCAATGGTGATTTTATCATTGGCCAAAAAGTCCAGCAGCATCGGTAGTTCATCCGTTGGCGAATCGCCAAAAAACAAGGCCAATTCGAACGATACACCCAGCAAACGGGCATCGGCGAGGGCGTTTTTCAGGCGAGATTGCCAGTCTGAAGTGGTCAAAAAAACATCGGCGCGGAGGTGATTGAGGGACAACGTTCGGAGTTGGGCGGCTTCTGACTCAGAAAGTGGCTTGCCATCGGCGCGTTGTGCCAATCCAATTTTTGGGCGGTTGACGATGCCCTCTTCTCTTCTATCAACTACTTGATTTTCAGATTTATCGTGAATAGATTTTGTCGAAATAATGCTGAACACAACCCGGTGTTGCACGGTATCGCCAACGTTCATGGCTGCCGGAAAAGGCTGACTTAGTGGGGTTGAGTAGGTTTTGAACGAGGCATCTGTCCAGTTCCGCTGGTCTTCAATTTCAAAGACTTCTCCCGTAAAATCAAGTTGGAGGTCGTGGCCCGATGTTGGCTGCCAGCGCAGCGTCTGGATAGCGAAAAACGGCTGATAGGGGCTGATGTGGTTGGGGAAATAACCCGCAACCTGTTCACCATCAGCACTTTTGATCTGGCAGGGTTGGCCCGTTACGCCATCTAACGGGTGTAATACGCAAAGCCCCACCCGGTTTTTGAGGAAGTGGCTGCGGGCTTCGCCGAAAAAATCAATAGCAATGGTTCCGTCTGTCTCGCCCAAGATGCTCACCCGGCCCGCCATACTGATTCCCAAATCGGTGGTTTGCCAATCGTAGGCGATGGCAAATGAATCGGCGGTTTGGCTGATGGTTTCGTCGGTGATACTGATTTTGGCCGTTAGCCAGTTCTGGTCTCGAACGGCAAAGTACATCATTCTGACAACCTCTACGCCATTGAACATGAGGTAACGCAAAAAACCGCTTTCGTAGCGAACCCGCACCGGGCCAGCTTGCAAGAAGTGAGTCATGGAGTGTTGGTCGTTTACTTTGTTGCTAACGCTATAATCTGTTCTTCGGTGGCTTCGGGGCCACTGACTTCGCCGGACACCCGCCCGTCGCGGATAACCAGAATCCGGTCGGCCAGCAATAACAATTCTGATAATTCGCTCGAAATCAACAGGATACCTTTTCCCTGCCGGGCCAACTGCCGCAGCAAATCATAAATTTTGGCTTTGGCTCCCACATCAATTCCGTGCGTTGGTTCGTCAACGATCAGCACATCTGGATTGGTGAGTAGCCATCGGGCAAGCAACGTTTTTTGCTGATTTCCTCCGCTCAAATTTGTCACCAATTCATGTGCCGACGGGGTGCGAATGCCAAGTTTCTGCCGGTATTCTTCGGCGATGGCCGTTACGCGCCGGGTATTAAACCACGCACCACTGGCCGGTGGTTTTACGGCAACGATGTTTTGCGCCACCGACTGTTCGAGAAAAAGGCCCAGCGTTTTTCGGTCTTCGGGTAGATAACCCATGCCTAACGTTACAGCATCGGCGGGATGGTTGATACGGACCGATTGGCCTTTGACCCGAACTGTACCGGTTGAAACGGCATCAATCCCGAAAATAGCGCGGGCAATCTCGGTTCGGCCAGCCCCAACCAAGTCGGCTAACCCCAGAATTTCGCCCTTGCGCAACTGAAAACTAACATCCTGAAACCGCCCACCCGACAGTTTTTCGACCGCTAATAACACTGCGGACGTAGCGGCTGAGTTGGTACGGTTCAGTGTCAGGTCACGGCCAACCATCAGCCGAATCAGCGCGTCGGGAGTCAGTTCGTCAACGGGCAACGTGGCCTGATGCCGACCATCTTTGAGTACCGAAACGCGGTTGGCGAGGGTAAAAATTTCGGTCAGGCGGTGCGAGATGTACACGATGGCTTTTCCCTGCGCCCGCAATGCCCGCAGGAGCGTAAACAGGGTTTGGGTTTCGCGGTCGGTGAGCGATACTATTGGTTCATCGGGCAGTAAAATGGCGGGGTTTTGCGACAGGGCTTTGGCAATTTCAACCATCTGTTTCTGACCGGGCGAAAGGTCGACAACGCGGGTTTGAGGGCGTATGTCGGTCAACGCCAGTTGGCTTAACAGGTGCTGCGTATTGACGAACAGGGTTTTGTACTGAATGAGGCCAAGCCAGTTTTTAGGCTGTCGGTTGACAAAGATATTTTCGGCTACCAACAGGCTATCTACCAGGCTAAGTTACTGATAAACAATGGCAATGCCCAACGCCGTAGCGTGGGCCGGGCCGTTGATTTGCACGATTTTATTATTGACCAAAATCTCGCCCGCATTGGGTTGGAGATTGCCCGTCAGGATATTGAGCAGCGTACTTTTGCCCGCCCCGTTTTCGCCACAAAGCGCGTGAATCTCGCCAGATTTCACCGCAAACGATACGTCGTCAAGGGCTTTTACGCCGGGGAAGATTTTGGTGATATGACGGAGTTGGAGCATGGGTACAGTATCAGATTTGGGCGTTTAAAGATGAACAACTTCGTTTCTCCGGGCTGAATCATAGGCGGCATACACCAATCGGATGGTCTCAAAATTGTTGGTGCCGGTGGTTTCGGCCCCGCCTAAGCCCTATAAATCATGGAGCAGGTTTCGGTTGCAATCTACGATAGACGCGTGAACAAGGGCGTAAGCCGGACCGGCCCAATCGTACACGGGCGGGATGGCCGTTTGGGCGTTTGTTGCCCGGTGTCCGTCGGTTTGTCGGGTGGTTGCCCGAATCTCAAAATCACGGTTAACGCTTACCGAACCCATTGATCCTTCGACGGTTATGAGTGTCTGCGGAAATACTTCATGCTCCATAATGGAGGCATACGACATGGCAATGTGGCACACCAATCCGCCCTGCATCGCCATCAACACGGTAGCCACATCTTTGCCCCGGATGGCGGGGTTCACCCGCGTAGTTTGGCAGTCGAGTGACGTGGCTTCACCGAATAGAAACCGGCAGATATCCAGCACGTGTGAACCAATATCAGTTAGAATAAACTGCTCTAAATCAGCGAGAAATGGCTGGTTATCAAACACCGGAAAGGACGAGTAGAACGATACATTGGCTTTAAACGGTGTGCCAATCACGCCCGAATCCAGCACCGCCCGGAGTTGGCGAATGGGTGTTTGCCAGCGGAAATTTTCGTGGATGTACAGCCGAACGCCCGCCCGTTGGCAGGTTTCGACCATCTGCCGGGCAGCTTCGAGACTGGGGCCCATCGGTTTCTGGCAAATCACGTCAAGGCCCCGTTCGGCGGCTTTGGCGACCAGTGCTGGGTGTGCGTCAACATCAGTTATAATGTCAACGAAATCTAACTCGTGGGCGTGGTTGTCGAGCAGTTCATCAAGACTTTCATAAACGTTCAGAATTCCGTGCCGGGTGGCTACTGCTTCGGCTTTGAGCCGGTCACGGTCGCAAATGGCCAGTAGTGTCAGGTCAGGAAGTTCGCGCCAGGCTGCCGTCTGGAAATTGGCCCAGAAGCCCGCACCGATGATGGCAAGTTGGGTTGATGGCATAATTGACAGTAAAACACAGCATAACACAGCTTCTAATGGCCATGCAACTCGGCATCAGCACGTTTACCTACGGATGGGCCGTTGGCACACCCGGCAACCGCCCCCAACCACCACTCGATGAACAGGCATTGCTCGACCGGGCGATGCACTTTGGGCTTAGCTTAGCGCAGTTTGGCGATAACCTGCCGCTGCACGAACTGCCCGCCGAACGGCTGCATGAACTAAGGCAACGCGCTGAAAAAGAAGACATTACTATTAAAATTGGCGCGCGAGGCCTTACCCAAACCCGGTTGCAGCAATACATTGGCATTGCCCAAACCCTGAATAGCCGACCGCTGCGGTTTGTGATTGACGAAGCGGTAAACCTACACCTGAAAGATTTCGGTATCCGGCGATTGCCGCACCTGATGGGCTTTCAGATTGATGGCCGACCAGCCGGGCAAGGTATGCTCGACGTGCCACGTTTGGTAGCCGAAGTGAGCCACTATGAGCGTTGCCAAACCGCAATTCTGGAGCAGTGGGTTATTCCCGAAGCCGATAGCGCAACCACTATGGCCGAAGAAGCAATTCGGGCAACGGAGAGTGTTAAGTACTTGAAAACAAGTGGGTTATTTGCCCAATGTGCAAGACACACAAAAACAATCTAATCAAATGACCAACATAGCCTTAGTAGGAGCCGGTGGCAAAATGGGGTGTCGCCTGACCGACAACTTCCTCCGTGGTGATTCTGGCCTTGCCCGATGTGGCCCTAGGCAGCTTGTCGAACGCCATTATTCCACAGATGAAAACCGGGGCTTTGGTACTGACTCTCGACCCGGCGGCTCCTCTCGACGGCGTGATTGCCCACCGCGATGACCTCGGTTATGTGATTGCCCACCCCTGCCACCCGTCGGTGTTCAATTGGGAGCCAACCGAAGCCGCTTTTCGGGATTTTTACGGGGGCATTTCGGCCAGGCAATCCATTGTGGTCGCGCTCATGCACGGCTCCGAGGCTCATTACACGCTGGGCGAAACGGTATCGCAAGCCATGTATGGCCCCATTCAACACACGCACCGTATCACCCTCGAACAGATGGCGATGCTCGAACCGGCAATGGTCGAAACGCTGGCCCAAACCTGCATGGAAGTCGTGAAAGAAGGATTCGATAAAATTGTGGCCCTCGGCGTACCCGAAGCTGCCGTCCGCGATTTTGTGCTGGGCCACCTCCGTATTCAGATTGCGGTGCTGTTTCAGGAAGTCAACGCAACCTTCTCCGATGCGGCCTATAAAATCAGCAAACGCGCCAAACCAATCTTGTTCCGCGAGGGTTGGCAACGCGTTTTTGAGATGGACGATATCCACCAACAAGTCAAAGACATTACGGCAAACTGATGAAAACGATACGATTCACAATTACGCTCTGGCTATGCTGTTTATTGGTGCAGGCGCAGACACCAACCAATCATGGCCCGCTAAAAGTCTCTGATAATCAGCGGTATATAGTGCATCAGGACGGAACGCCGTTTTTCTGGCTCGGCGATACAGCGTGGGAATTGTTTCACCGGCTCAACCGCGAAGAGGCCAATACACTCCTCCAGGAACGAACCTACTCCCTGACGCTCACCATTTTGCTGGTTGGTGTGGGGGCAACCATTGCGTTTCCGCAGACGTTTCCGACGTTTGGCAACTGGAGTCAGTTACTGCTGAACCTCTCCAGCGACACCATTGTGGCGGTGGGCATGGTGATCCTGCTCATTGCCGGCGTGTTCGATCTGTCGGTGGGGTCGGTGGTGGCGTTTGCGGGCGGCCTGGCGGCTTACGGCATGATTCAGTTGGGCTGGCCTGTTGCCGTAGCCATCGGCACGGCGCTGCCAACAGCCGGGCGAGGACTTGAACTGCGGGTGATCACAGCCGTGATTTTGGGCGGGGCCGGTCTGTCGGGCGGGCATGGTAAAGTGCTGGGCGCATTGCTGGGGGCTGTGTTTATGGGACTCGTTGGCAATGTGATGGTGCTGGCCCGCGTGTCGGGATACTGGCAGGAGATTATTCTGGGATTGATTCTGATCACGGCCGTCTGGACAGACATGGCGTTGAAAAAGCGACTTCGTTAGCCGACACACGTATGATAAAAACCTGTCTGATACTGCTGATAGCCTTGCTGACTTCCTGCGAGTTGCCGTCTCGAAACACCACCGATTCGTTTACTTATCGGAACACGCAGGCAACAACCGCACTAATTACCGCCGAAGAATACGTCATGGTCACCACGGTCGTCACGATGCCGATGTACGTCAACCACGATCAGGCTACGTTCAGGCGGTGGGGGAAAAGAGCGGAACGTTCGGGTATCCATTCTCGGCCCGGCCGATTGGGACGTTCCGGCGCAGATCAACACCATCGAAGAGGTAATTGGCACCCGGCCATCGGGCCTGCTCATCAACGGTACAGACCCGGTTATTGGCCCCGTCATCGACAAGGCAGTAGCAGCGGGTATTCCAACGGTAGTCTATGATTCTGACATTCCCAACTCCCGGCGCGATGCGTTTCTGGGCACCAACTGGTATGAGATCGGACGAATGCAGGGCGAAGAAATGGCCCGGCTGCTGGGCGGAAAAGGCAAAGTTGCCTACATGGGTATTCTGGGCCTGACCAACATGGCAACCGGCTTCCGGGGCCTGCTCGATGTGCTGAAAAAATACCCCGGTATCGAGATCGTGGGCAAGTTTGACGACAAAGCCAACGTGGAAGAAGCCGCCCGGATCACGGCTGACTTGCTCTCGGCCCATCCCGATTTGGCGGGTCTGTGCGGTTTCGATTCCAATTCGGGGCCGGGCATGGCACTGGCCGTAAAGGAAGCCCGCCGGGTGGGTAAAGTCTAAATCACGACCGTTGACTGGGAACCTGAACACCTGCAGTTGGTTCGGGAAGGCGTGATTCAGATGCTGGCGGGCCAGAAACGGGAGTTGTTTACGTGGTATGGCGCGCAGTTTTTGTATGATCGGGTGCATCAGACCAACCGGCTGTCGGCCAATGATGTACAGGTGGGTATCACCAATATTCCGACATCGGTAAACACAGGTCTGCTTCGCATCACGAAAGAAAACGTGGATGGGTTTATGCGGTGAATGTTGCCCCATAACCGCAGTAACTACCGATCAATCTATGCTGGTACATCGGTCTGATGCTGGTCAAAACGTTGTAGCTTGCACAATGAACAAAATTACGTTTTGGCTCTGGCTGTTACCGGTAGTCGTTTTGGGTCAGCCGCATCACAGCCCCAAATACTGGATTTTTTTTGCCGATAAACCCGCGTCTATCGAAACGACGGATGCAAAAGCGTCGAACGGTTCGATCGCTAATGACCTTGATAAACCCGTATCGGCCTTGTATCAGAGCCAGTTACAACAACAAACCGGCGTTTGCATCGAAGCCCGGTCGCGGTGGTTTAATGCCGTGTCGGCGCGGCTTACCGGCAGACAACGGACAGCAGTTTTAGCTCTGTCGTTTGTGCAGAAAATTCAGGTTATTGAGCCGGGAGTCATCATCACCTCAGCTTCCTCCAGCATAAGCCGGGAGATTATGGCTCCCAAACTCGCCCCAGTTCTGAACCAGATTCAGGCCGACATCTTCGCCAGGGTGGGGCTAACGGGCCGGTTTGTAACCATTGGCGTGATTGATGCCGGGTTTTTCGGGGCCGATTCATCCAACGCGCTGAAACCCGTTTTTGGCCGGGGCGGAGTTCGGGCCGTGCGTGATTATGTGAACCAGCCGCGCTTTGCCACCGATTTGCTCCACACGCTCGAAACCACCGCCGATTTTCACGGCACAGAAGTCCTGTCGGCTATTGCGGGGTTTGACCCGTATAACAACCGGCAGTATGGTTTAGCTACCGATGCTACGTTTTATTTGGCCCGAACTGATGCCGGCAACCGCGAGTTTCGGGGCGAAGAAGACAATTGGGTAGTGGCAATCGAATGGTTAGATAGTTTGGGCGTTCGGCTCGTGAATACGTCATTAGGATACGCCAAAGGATTCTCTAACCCCAGCGAAAACTACCTGCCCGCCCAGATGGACGGCCACACGAGCCTAATTAGCCGGGCCGCCCAGATTGCGTCCGACAAAAAAGGAATGTTGATTATCGTCTCGGCAGGCAACGAAGGCGACGACCGTTCGTGGCGCATCATCAGCACTCCCGCCGACGCGCAGGGCGTACTGGCAATTGGGGCCACCAACAACCGGCTCTGGAACCGGGCCGGATACAGCAGTATCGGGCCGGAAGCCTTGCCGTATCTCAAACCAAATGTGTCGTGTTTTTCGCTCTACGGCACGTCGTTATCAGCCCCGGTGATTACGGGTTTTGCCGCCTGTTTGATGCAGGCCCGCCCTGACCTGACCAACAAACAACTGATGGACGTTATTCAGAAATCGTCGCACCTCTATCCCTTCGGCAATAACTACGTCGGTTATGGGGTACCGCAGGCATCGCGGGCGTTGGCTTTGCTCAAAAACTACCCCGCCAACAGTTTGCAACTACCCGAAACAGCCCGGAAGGTCTCGGCGCAGGGGAAAACACTGGTTTTACCCATTGCCACAACCGATAAAGTAGTATTGGTTTTTCACAAGAAAGACGCGATTCGTGTTTTGCAACAAGCTGAAATAAAGGTTGTTAACGGAAAGATCACGCTGAAACGGCAACCCAACGAACAACGCACAACGGTTGATTTGAAGCAGACGGTGGTGGAGGTTATCTGGGACTAAACCATTTCCATGTTAGCCACTTCCCGTTTCGCTTCGGCATACTGCAATGCCGCCTTCACAAAACCCACAAACAACGGATGCGGATTCAGCACGGTGCTTTTGAGTTCGGGATGAAACTGCACACCCACAAACCAGCGGTGATTCGCTAATTCAATGGTTTCGACCAAGCCTGTGTCGGGATTGATGCCGGTAGGGATCATGCCAGCCTGCTCAAAACGGTCGGCGTAGGCCGTGTTAAATTCGTAGCGATGGCGGTGTCGTTCGCTGATTTGGTCGGTTTCATACACGCTGGCAAGGCGGCTGCCAGGCTTCAGATCGCAGCGATACACGCCGAGCCGCATGGTGCCGCCGAGGTCGGTGATCGTTTTCTGCTCTTCCATCATCGAAATAACGGGGTCGGGCGTGTCAGGATTAACCTCCGTTGTGTGGGCTTCGGGGAGGTTGAGCACGTTGCGGGCAAACTCTACAACGGCCATTTGCATACCGAGACAAATTCCCAGAAACGGAATGTTGTTTTCGCGCACAAACCGTACGGCGTTGATCTTGCCTTCGATTCCGCGCTCGCCAAAACCGGGAGCTACCAAAACGCCGTCTAAATCGCGCAAAACATCAGCATAATACCCTTCATCAGCTAAGGTTTCTGACTGAATCCACTCCAATTTTACTTTGCATTCATTCTCCGCACCGGCGTGAATAAACGACTCAGCAATAGACTTATACGCATCTTTTAGTTCGACATATTTACCAACTAATCCAATCCGAATCTCGGCAGTTGGATTCTTTAATCGGCCCAGAAAATGCTTCCATTGGTCGAGGTCGGCTTCGCGGTCGTTATAAATATCGAGCAAATACAGGGCGCGTTGGTCGAGCCGTTCACGCTGCATAAAAAGCGGCACGTCATAAATCGTTTCGGCATCCAAAGCCTCGATTACGGACGGAATTTGCACATTGCAGAATTGGGCGATTTTCCGCCGTATATCCATCGGCAACGGGTGTTCGGTGCGGCATACCAGAATATCGGGCTGCACGCCGGTTTCGAGCAGTTGCCGAACCGAGTGTTGGGTTGGTTTGGTTTTGAGTTCGCCCGCCGACGCTAAATACGGAATCAGCGTGAGGTGAATCACGAGCGTATCGTTCTCGCCGAGTTCAAACTTGAGTTGCCGCACGGCCTCCACAAACGGCAACGATTCAATATCACCCACGCAGCCACCGATTTCGGTAATCACGATGTCATACAGCCCCGTGTCGCCGAGGAGTTTGATATTACGTTTGATTTCATCGGTGATGTGCGGCACCACCTGCACGGTTTTGCCGAGGAAATCGCCCCGGCGTTCGCGGGTAATCACGTTGTTGTAAATCCGACCCGTTGTGATGTTGTTGGCCTGCGACGTTGGCCGGTTCAGAAACCGTTCGTAATGGCCCAAATCGAGGTCGGTTTCGGCTCCGTCGTTGGTCACATAGCATTCGCCGTGTTCATACGGGTTGAGCGTACCGGGGTCAATGTTAATATACGGATCGAACTTCTGGATTGTTACCGTCAGGCCGCGAGCCTGGAGCAGGGTGGCAAGTGAGGAGGCTACAATGCCCTTGCCAAGTGATGAGGTGACTCCGCCGGTGACGAAGATGTACTTTGCTGATTTATTTCCCGTAGCCGCCATGATTGCTTGCTGAAAGTGTCGTTACGGGATACGAAGGTACGGCAAAACGGGCGGCTTCGGGTCAGGAAATTCAGATTTTTTGATAACGTGTTGATTTTCAGAACCTGTACTGATTAGCTTTGGTTCGGTATCGAAAAAACGTTTGTTTCGGGTGTCGGCCCGGCAACCTTTTCCACTACTTTTACTCACACGTTCGGAGGCAATTATCAGCCGTAATTTCCCGGTTCAGGTTCGGTTCAAGCTACAAATGAAACACGTTTTTCTGTTCCTGTTTTTTTGCTGGTTTACGCACATCAGCACCGCCCAGCCCGTTGCGCCCAAGCGAGAGTTTCGGGCGGCCTGGATTGCCACAGTCGGTAATATTGACTGGCCCTCGGCAAAAAATTTGTCTGTTGCCCAGCAACAAACCGAGTTTGTCAACATCCTGAATCAATACCAACAGGCGGGCCTCAACGCCGTGATTGTGCAAATCCGCAGCGTCTGCGACGCGCTCTATGCCAGCCCTACCGAACCCTGGGCCGAGGTGCTGACCGGGCGGCAGGGCCAAACGCCCGGCTATGACCCACTGGCGTTTATGATTACCGAGTGCCGCAAACGTGGCCTTGAATTTCACGCGTGGTTTAATCCGTACCGGGCCGTGAGCAACGTGCAAACCGCCGTACTTGACCCAAACCACATCGTTCGCCGAAGACCCGACTGGCTGCTGGCGCAGGGAAATCTCCGTATTCTGAATCCCGGTTTGCCCGCCGTGCGGCAATACGTGACGCAGGTGGTGATGGATGTGGTACGCCGGTATGACATTGACGGGGTGCATTTCGACGATTATTTTTATCCTTACCCCGTCACGGGTCAGGTGTTTAGCGACGATTCGACGTTTGCCGCCCTGCCACGTGGCTTTACCAACCGGGCCAATTGGCGACGCGACAACGTGGATTTGCTCGTGAAACAGGTCTCAGACAGTATCCGGGCCGCCAAACCCTGGGTCAAGTTTGGGATTTCGCCGTTTGGTATCTGGCAAAACCGCAATAGCACCCAACCGCAGGGGTCGGCCACCAACGGTTTGCAGGGTTATAATGATATTTATGCCGATTCGCGGAAATGGATTCAGGAGGGCTGGCTCGATTATGTGGCCCCGCAATTGTATTGGTACATCGGGCTGGCCGTTGCCGACTACGGCGTTTTGGCTCCCTGGTGGCGCGACGTACTTCTGACGGGCCGTTTTCCTGACCGGCATCTGTACATTGGGCAGGCCGCGTATCGGGTTGGTAACGACCCGGCCGCGATCTGGAATCAGGCCAATCAGATGCCAATGCAACTCCGGCTAAACCGTCAATACGGGATTCAGGGCAGTATTTTTTATAACACGAACACACTCCTGAAAAACCCACTCGGCCTGCGCGATTCACTCCGGCTTGGGTTTTATGCCCGTCCTGCTCTCCGCCCCGCAATGGCCTGGAAAGACAATACCGTGCCGGTCGCGCCGATTAATTTGACTACGCAATCAACAGGAAATGCGGCTGTGCTTCGCTGGACTCGCCCGGCCACCACAACCGGCGAACTGGTCCGAATCCGGCAGTTTGTGGTCTATCGCTTTGCCGGTAACGAACCTGCCGACCTCAACAAAGCGGTAGCTATTCTTGCCATAACCCCAACCGACACCACCGCCTTTACGGATACTGATTTGCGGCCCGGCGTGGCCTACCGATACGTGATTACGGCCCTCAACCGGCTCCATGCCGAGAGTCTGCCCTCGAACGAAGCCACCGTTGCCCCCGTTTTGGGATTGGAAGAAACCCCGGCACTTGCCCTGGCCGTTTCGCCTAACCCGATGAGCGGGCAAACCGAAATCCAGTATGAACTCACGACTCCGGCCCGCGTTCGGCTGGTACTGAATGACGTTCTGGGCCGCCCGGTGCAGGTACTGCTTGACCAGCCACAAGCATCAGGAAATCAGAAACTAAGCATCAACCCGTCGGGTTTATCTGCCGGGTTGTATCTGCTGATGCTGACGACTGACACTGGACAACGGGCCACAAAACGGGTGTTGGTGGGGTTGTAAAAGGGCTTACCGAACGTGATCTCAGGCTATGATGCTACGTCGCTTTTGACGAAATTTACCGGGAAATCAACCAATCAGAATAGCTATGGACGGTATCAACTACATTACCGATGATAATAGTACACGAAAAACAGTCATTATTGATTTACAGGCTTATGGCGAACAAATCGAAGGTTTTCTGGACGGTCTGGAAGCTGAAGCCCGGCGGCATGAACCAAAATCTGATTTAAATGAGGTCGTAGAACACATTCTGCATCAAAAATCAAATAGCTGATTACCAACTCGTTATTTCCAAATCAGCCGAAAAAGAACTCAGTAAACTGCCCAAATCATCTACGAACAATACAAAGTCTTGCCCAGGCGCGTCCGGCAAGAACTTAAATCGCTCATTGTCAGCGAAGAAGAGACAGAGAAGTCATCTTCGCTGATGGAGGAGATTGAAGAAAGCCTGAAACAAGTGAAGCTAATTCGGGAGGGGAAAATGCCCAGAAAAAACGCCAGAGACCTCTTCAATGGCTAATCAGGTCATTCCTGCCGAATTATTTGAGGCTAAGTTCAAGCGGCTGAAAAAGAGGTTCAGAACGCTCGAAGCCGAGTTGAAAGAACTGACCACCGAACTATAAGAAACGCCAGCTGCCGGAGAGTCATTGGGTTCGGGGCTTTACAAAATCCGGTTAGCCAGTAAGAGTAAAGGAAACGGGAAACGGGGTGGTTTCCGCGTGATCACTTACCTGCTTCTACAAACCGATGAAGACACGGATGTGTACCTGATTTCGATATACGACAAGTCGGAAGAAGCCACTATTCAAAAAGATACCCTACTCAAAATTGTCAAGGCGTTGTTTGGTGAATAAGACCAATTCAGCATAGGCAATCGTAATCAGATAACTCGACCTAAATGCAATTCTCGCACCTCCACTGCCACACCCAATACTCGCTGCTCGACGGGCAGGCCAACATCAAAAAACTCATCAGCAAGGCTAAAGCCGACGGGATGCCCGCCGTTGCCATCACCGACCACGGCAATATGTTCGGCGTGTTTGAGTTTGTAGCCGAAGCCGCTAAACAGGGCATCAAACCAATTGTAGGCTGTGAATTTTATGTGGTGGACGATCACAACATTAAGCAGTTTACGAAGGAGAAAAAAGACGTTCGGTATCACCAACTGCTGCTCGCCAAAAACGCCGAGGGCTATAAAAACCTCGCTAAACTCTGTTCCATCGGCTACATAGATGGCATGTATGGCAAGTATCCCCGCGTGACAAAAGCCCTGATTGACCAGTATAAAACCGGGCTGATTGCCACCACCTGCTGCATTGGAGCCATTGTGCCGAAAACTATCCTGAAAAAAGGCGAAGAAGCCGCCGAAATCGAGTTCAAATGGTGGCTCGACCGTTTTGGCGAGGATTATTACGTAGAACTCCAACGCCACGAGATTCCCGATCAGATTAAGGCCAATGCCGTGCTGGTGAAGTTTGCCCAGAAGTACAACGTTAAGATTATTGCCTCGAATGATTCGCATTACGTGGACCGCGACGATTGGGTGGCCCACGATATTCTGCTCTGCGTGAACACCGGCGAAAAGCAAAGCACGCCCAGCATGAAGGAATTCAGCGACGACGAAGCGATGCCTAAAAACACCCGCTTCGCCTTCTTCTCTGACCAGTTCTATTTCAAGAACACCCAGGAGATGACCACGCTGTTTGCCGACCTGCCCCAGGCCATTGACAACACCAACGAGATTGTGGGCAAGGTGGAAACGCTGAAACTGAAGCGCGACATTATGCTGCCCAATTTCCCGGTTCCGACCGAGTTTGAGCAACACGCCGACAATGTTCTGAATCAGTGGGAATACCTGCGCCACCTGACCTACGAAGGTGGCAAAACGCGTTGGGGCGACATCAACCAACAGGCTCAGGAACGGCTTGAT
>JBBRUV010000037.1:0-20245 GCA_038247465.1 Cytophagales bacterium | reverse complement strand
GGTAGTTTATGCCCCAAAGTTCGACAATCCTGCAACTTGTCCTACACCCGTACGCGGTGAACTTGTTGTTATCTCGTTAATATCCAGTCTACTTCATTGACTTGATCAATTATCAGCGAGTTGTCTGCTTTTTTACCAGCTTTGTAGGGATTGGACTTGGTAAATCCGAGCACTCCGGGGTACACATCTAAATAAGTGCCTGCATAATTCGAGGGGATAACGTAACTGACTTGGTAGTACCCCTTAGCATTAGAGGTTGTTTCGGCAAAGTTTTTGGGTGCTCCCAGTGCCCCTAAAACTGGGATCCGTTGGTTTTTGTTAGCCGCAAGAATGACGCTAATGCCTTCAACGGGCTTTTGCTGCTCGTCTCTGATGTAGCCCCGTGCAATGGTAGCTTTGGTTGGGGTATGCTCTTTGCAGGCTGTCAGACAAAGAACCATAAACAGACACTGAATGAGGTTGGAACGGTATTGCTTTCTTAGATTTTCCATAGTTTATCATCGTTTTATAGAGTAATAAGACAAATGTACCGTGAACCAGTCCGATTATTTCGGACTCACCTAATTACTTGTAAAATTAATAATTTGGTAACAATGGCGGAACTCCATTGTGTGGGGTATGCTACCCCGCACAACGGAGTTCCGCAGGCTCACGGCGCACAACCGCCGATACCGTAATTTTCCCGTACTTTGCCGCTCCAATTCACCAACTTCTTTTCGTCATCGTTATGCTTTCCGACGCTACCCTGCTCGATACGCCCAACGCCCAGCCCCTCGGCGGGCCGCTCCAGTCGGCCATCACCTACGAGAAAATCCCGACCCACATCTACGCCGATGCCAAAGCCGCCAGCCGCGCCGTAGCCCACGAAATTGCCGACCTGATCCGGCAGCGTCAGGGCGAAGGCCGCCCCTGTGTGCTGGGTTTGGCAACGGGATCGTCGCCCAAAACGGTTTACGCTGAACTCGTGCGGCTGCACCGCGAAGAAGGACTGAGTTTTGGCAACGTGGTTTCCTTTAACCTCGACGAATATTACCCGATGGACGCCGACTCGATGCAGAGTTACTGGCGGTTCATGCGCGAGCAACTCTTCGACCATGTTGACATCGAGGCCGGCAACTACCACGTGCCGGACGGAACGGTGCAGCCCGACCGCGTAGCCGAGTTCACCAAGCACTATGAACAGTTGATTGCCGACGCGGGCGGGCTTGATTTTCAGTTGCTCGGCATCGGCGGCAACGGCCACATCGGGTTCAACGAGCCGGGGTCGCTGATGAACTCGCACACCCGGCTGATGATGCTCGACAACTCGACGCGGGCGGCTGCTTCGACCGATTTTGGCGGGCTGCCCAAAACCCCGCGCAAAGCCATTACGATGGGCGTGGCGAGTATTCTGGCTGCCCGGCGCGTGGTGCTGCTGGCCTGGGGCGAGCGCAAAGCCCCCGTTTTGCGTGGAGCCGTGGAAGGCACCGTGACCGAGCAAAACCCGGCTTCGTATCTGCAAACCCACCCCAACGCTCTCTTTGTGATTGACGAAGCGGCAGCCTCGGAACTGACCCGGATGAAAACGCCCTGGCTCGTGGACACCGTGACGTGGGACAATCCGATGCGGAAAAAAGCCGTAACGCACCTCTCACTGGCCCTTGGCAAACCCATTCTGAAACTCACCGACCGCGATTATAACGATAACGGAATGAGCGACTTGCTGGCGCAGGTGGGGCAGGCGTATGACATTAATATTGATATTTTTAACCAGCTACAACACACCATCACGGGCTGGCCCGGCGGCAAACCCAACGCCGACGACACCAACCGCCCCGAACGCGCCCTGCCCGCCCGCAAACGTTGCCTGATTTTTAGCCCCCATCCCGACGACGATATTATCTCGATGGGCGGCACCTTCCAGCGGCTCGTTGACCAGGGACACGACGTTCACGTGGGCTACCAGACCTCCGGCAATATTGCCGTTGCCGACGATGAGGGTCTGCGCTTTGCCGATTTTGTAGTTGATTTTAACCAGAAGTTCGGCATCAGCAGCCCACAAGCCAATGAGATTTTTGAGCGGGCAGCCCGGTCTCTGCGCGACAAAAAAGACAACAGCCCCGACGTATCAGAGGTACGCCACGTAAAAGGCCTGATTCGGATGGGCGAGGCCAAAAACACCTGCCGGTTTGTGGGCGTACCCGCCGAAAACGCCCACTTTATGCACCTGCCGTTCTACGAAACGGGCAAAGTCGAGAAAAAACCACTGAGCGAAAACGACATCCTGATAACAATGGCCTTGATTGAGGAGATCAAGCCGCACCAGATTTATGCCGCTGGTGACCTCGCCGATCCGCACGGTACACACCGGGTTTGCTTGGAAGCCATTTTTGAAGCCGTTCGGCGGCTCAAACAGTCAAACCGCACCGGCGGACCGGCGACCGCATCGGCGGACCGTCCGGAAAATTTCATGAAAGATTGCTGGGTCTGGCTCTACCGGGGCGCGTGGGCCGAGTGGGACATTCACGAGATCGAGATGGCCGTGCCGATGTCGCCCGATCAGGTGATGAAAAAGCGGTTTGGGATTTTCAAGCACCAATCCCAGAAAGACGGCGTGGTGTATCAAGGCACCGACTCGCGGGAGTTCTGGCAACGGGCCGAGGAGCGCAACCGGAGTACAGCCGCGCTTTATAACCGCTTAGGCTTAGCCGAATACGAAGCGATGGAAGCCTTTGTGCGCTGGAAATTCTGATACAAAACGCAACATAAATCAAAAATTAACGAACCCGCTTTCCCACACGAAGCGGGTTCGTTATTGTTCTATAGGCCGTTTAATAAATCCTACCAAAGAGAAAGCGAATTCAGTAGTCAATCGCGCTGAAAATGTGTGAGAAATACTCAATCTTACGCCCTCATTCAAACACGCATTCTATTATGATCTATTCTTTCCTCAAAAGCCGATTGCTGGTGCTGGCAGTCGGGCTGTTGCTCTCCACCTCGTTCGTTGCCCTGGCCCAACTGCCTGGCAAAGAAGCAGCCCGCGCTGCCAAAATCACGCCCGATTTGCTACGGCTTTCCGTCAAAACCGAAGCCGCTGCCAACCCCAACGCTCGTCAGAGCGCACTTCTGCCCGGAGCTAACGAGCCCCTGCCCGACGGCTTAGTATCTAATGCGCCTTACCGGATTGCCGATGGAAAAATTGCCATCAATGCCGTTGCCGATGAAGATGGACAGGCGTTGCTTAGCGAGTTACAGGCTCTGGGCCTGACCAACGCATCTGTGTATGACCGGATTGTGTTCGGCTTCCTGCCGATAGATCGCTTAGACGACCTCCAAAATGTGGCCTCGTTGCGCTTTGCCCGGCCTGCCTACCGCCCCCGGCACAGTATTGGCCGTACCACCTCGCAGGGCGACAAAGCGATGCGGGCCGACATTGCCCGGCAGACGTATAACGTGACGGGTGTGGGTCAGAAAATTGGCATCCTCTCCGATTCCTACAACGTCCTGGGGGGAGCAGCCGCCGGGGTTGCCTCGAACGATTTGCCCCAGAACGTGCAGATTATCGACGATTTTGTGCCCGGCACCGTTCCCGGCGACTTGGCCGACGAGGGCCGGGGCATGGCCGAACTCATTTATGACGTGGCCCCCGGTGCGGCCTTAGCCTTTAACACGGCCTTCAACGGCGAACCGGGATTTGCCAACGGTATCCTGAACTTAGCTAAGGCGGGCTGTAATATTATTGTCGATGATGTGGTGTATCTGGCAGCTCCCTTCTTTCAGGATGGTATCGTAGCCCAGGCCGTAAACCGGGTCACGTTGGCCAATAAAGTAGCGTTCTTTTCGGCAGCCGGCAATCAGGCGCGGCAATCCTACAGCAATGCGTTCGTACCGTCGGGAAAACCGGCCCCCGGCTTTACGCTGGCAGAAGCGGGTGTGGCGCATAACTTCATGGATGGTAATATTACCCAGCGTCTCACCATTCCCCCACGCGGGCAGGTGGCGCTGATATTGCAGTGGGACGATCCGTTTTTCTCGACAAGCGGTGGCCGTGGCGCACGTACTGATCTCGACCTGCTCGTGTATTTTCAGGGACGGTTTATCCCGCAGTTGAGCAGTGGCGACGCTAATATCGGAAATGATCCGGTCGAAGGACTTTTTGTGGGCAATGCCTCGTCGGTATCGGCACTGGTTCTTGATATTGTCATCTCCAACTACGCCGGGCCGAATCCGTCGATCATCAAATGGGTTGACTACGCCGGGGATGCCCGCGTTCAGTATGCAACGGGCAGTAGCACCATCATCGGCCACGCCAACGCCGAAGGAGCCATTGCGGTTGGCGCGTCGGCTTATTTTAACACGCCAGCCTTCAACGTAAACCTGACTACCCCCCGCATTAATGGCTTCTCATCAGCAGGTGGCACACCCATTCTGTTCAATACGCGGGGCGAACGGATTGCACCAGTTGTCCGCCAGAAACCCGAAGTTGTCGGGCCGGACGGAACCAATACCACGTTTTTTCCGCAACCGCTCAGTTCCAGCGACTTCGACCGCGACGGCTTCCCGAATTTCTTTGGCACCTCGGCAGCCGCCCCCCACGTTGCCGCCGTTGCCGCCCTGATGCAGCAACAGGCGCGTGGCGTGTTATCGTCCGCCGATATTCGCACGAAACTGATCCAGTCAGCTATTGACATGGACGACCCCTTCACGGTGGGCGTTTTCGATAGGGGTTTTGACTTCGGCACGGGCTTCGGCTTCGTGCAGGCCGACCGCGCTCTGGCATCGGGTACGCCCTTCACCCTGGCCCAGCCCCTGTTCGATTGTGCAACCGGACGGCTCACCCTCAGCATCGTAAACGGCAACGGCTCAACGGTCGAATACCGGATTGCGGGTGTCACCGACTGGACGACAAACCCCATCCAGACTCTGGGAGCCGGGTTGCTTAACGACCTTAATACCAATACCGTACAGATTATGGCCCGGCAGGGTGGGCAGATGACGTCGCTGGCGTTTAATTTCCGCGAGTACTGCCGTCCCACGCCCGGCCCCGTTGTGCCCGGAGCCGTATTTGCACTCGTTCAGCCGCTCTACAACTGCCTGAATGGATTGCTCACCATTCGGACAACGGCGGGCAACGGCTCATTGATTGAGTACCAGATTCCGGGCGTAACCGGCTGGACAACCGACCCGGTTCAGGTGCTGCCTCCCGGCGTATTTCTTGACACCCGCACGACGACCCTGCTGCTTCAGGCGCGGCAAAATGGGCAAGTTGTTTCACTGTCGTTCAACTTCCGGGCCTTCTGCGCGGCAAACTATCCGGGCAACACCGCCCGAATTGCGGCATCGGAGCCGGGCAGCAGTCTGAACGTGATGGTGATGGGCAACCCAACCATTGGTGATTACGCCGACGTGACGGTTTTTGGTGTTGATAATCAGCCGCTTCAACTAAAAGTGAGTAACAGCCGGGGCGAGTGGGTCAGCGAGCAATCGGTGGATGTAGCCAGCCCTGCCGAACGCCGGAAGGTGCAGTTGGGTCGATCAACGGGGATTTATTTCCTGCAAGTCAGTACGCCCGACCAAACCAAAACGGTGAAAATCGTGCGGCAGTAAGTAACGCCTTGTCTGCCACAGCCTGATAGCGGTGGCAGACAAGACAACAAAAAAGGCGTTTCTGAGCAGGAACGCCTTTTTTGTTGTGAGTAGAACAACCGTTTACCGCTCAATCACCTTCAACAGATAACCGCGCTGTACCCGGTCTCCAGTCTGTAAACTGTTGAGCGTTCCCAATTCTTCGAGCTTTGATGCGGGCATTCCGAGCGCGGTCATGGCTTCGCCAAACGTACCGTCGCGGGGGGCTGCTTTCACCTGAATCCGGTCGGGCTTCCGATTGATTTTTTCGGGGTCGGTAAGAGTGCGGAACCCGTTGGCCACGCCCTGAAACGTACTGAATACGCGGCTGAAATCGGCGGTATTCGTTAGGCCGTGCAGCGCAAAAATCCCGCTGTTGGTCTGAATCAGCCATGAGCCAACCTGCAGTGTATTTTGAGCCGTTTGCTGCGGTTGTTGCTGTTGCGGCTGTCCCTGCTGTTGTTGCGGTGGTTTCTGCTGCGAAATCAACAATAATGCCGGAATCCCGTTGAGCGACGTGCGCGAACTTTCTAATACATTCAGGTTCAATTCTTTAATTAAGTTTTGGCCTGCTTCATCGAGCGAGGTGCCTTTGGCTCCCATCAAAACCATGGCTAACTTGCCTTCTTTCGGCCCCATCTGAAACTGCTCCGGCGAGTTTTGGTGCTGCCAGCCGCGTGGCACCGGAAACTGAAATTTTAGTTCGGGGTGGTAAAACATATCGTTTTCCACAAAGCCCTGCTTGGGGTCTTCGCCAAAAACCATCCCGTCAATGAGCCGCAAATACCGTTCTCGTTCGATCTGATACTGCGCCGGGTTTTGTTTCTGGTATTCCTGCGCCAGTTCACGCACACGGGTCAGGCGGTTGCCGGGGTCGGGGTGGGTTGACAGAAACTGCGGAACAGACTGCCCCGATTTGTTCTGAATCCGTTTAATGGTGCCGAAAAACTTCGACATTTCACGGGCATCGTACCCGATTTTGCTCGAATACCCAACACCAATCTCGTCTGATTCTGACTCATGGGCGCGGCTGTAACTCAGCAGCAACACCCCCACGCCCTGTTGGGCAATTTCGCCTAATTCCGGCACCAGAATCATACCGGCGATGGTACCGAGTGTGCCAAATAACTGACTGGTTTGCTGCCGCGCCGAATGTCGCGCCGTGATGTGACCGATTTCGTGACCCAACACCCCGGCAAACTCGGCTTCGTTGTTGAAGTGGGCCATGATACCCCGCGTAAAATAGACAAAACCACCCGGCACGGCAAAGGCGTTGACCACCGGCGAGTCAACGATGTGAAACTCGTAGGGCAGATCGGGGCGGTGCGAAATGGCGGCCATCGCCTTGCCTTTTTCGTTGATAAACGCCTGCATCTTTTTGTCTTCATACAGACCCATCGAAGAAACCACTGCCGGGTGCGACTGCTGGCCGAGGGCGATTTCCTGCTCTTTCGACATCAAAATTACCTCACGCTTGCCCGTAACGGGGTTCCGCGAACAAGACGCGAGCGTGAGCAGAAGGCAGACAGACAGCCCAAAGGCCGGATTAAAAACGCGCATAGCTATGAATGATTTTAGTTTTGACTGAATGAGATAAGCGATAAACCGCTGATTCATCGGGTTTTGTTCAGTAAGATTATCCAATCGCCGGGCCAAAACCAACGCCGGGCGTTTCAACAAATCAGTTTCGGTAGTTTTGTCGTGTCTTAGCATTCATAATCAGCATCGCTATCCCCGAACCAATGCCAACCGAATCACCCGTTTCCGCTACCATTTCCGCTATCAGTGCTGGCTCGCAACCCACCAAACCCAATGCCCGGCTGCTGTCGCTCGATGCGTTTCGCGGGATAACCGTTGCCGGGATGATTCTCGTGAACAACCCCGGCGACTGGGGCCACATTTACCCGCCCCTCGAACACGCCGAATGGCACGGCTGGACTCCCACCGACCTGATTTTTCCGTTTTTCCTGTTCATCGTCGGCGTGTCTATCACCTTCGCGCTGCGGGCGGGGGATAACGGGGCCGATGCCAACCGGAAGATTATCAAACGCGGCCTGACACTGTTTTTGCTCGGTCTGTTTCTCAATTTTTTCCCGCGATTTGACCCCACTACCGTTCGTATCATGGGCGTTCTGCAACGCATCGGGCTGGTGTATATCGCCTGTTCGTTTGTGTTTGTCAATACCAATACGCGGCAGCAGGGCTGGCTAATTGCTTCGCTGTTAGTAGGTTACTGGTTGATGATGGCCCTGATTTCGGTGCCGGGCGTGGGGTTTGCTAATTTAGACCCAACCACCAACCTCGGTGCCTGGGTTGACCGGGGTATCCTGACCGGGCCGCACCTCTGGAAAACCGCCAAAGTCTGGGACCCCGAAGGTCTTTTCAGCACCATACCGGCCATCGGCACGGGGTTGTTTGGGGTTTTAACGGGTACGTGGCTCCGCCGAACCGATCATAGCACCGCCGAAAAACTGGCCTGGCTTTTCACGGTGGGCGCACTCACCACCCTCGGCGGTATTGTCTGCGACGGTTTTTTTCCTATCAACAAAGCCCTCTGGACAAGCAGTTACGTGTTGCTGGCAGGGGGTTTAGCCATGATTTTTCTGGCCGTTTGCTACCAGTTGATTGACGTTTGGGGCGCATCGGTGGCCCGGCGCCGGGTGTGGGCGATGCCGTTTGTGGCCTACGGCGTGAACGCGATTACGGTGTTCTTTCTGTCCGGCCTGATTCCCCGCGTGATGAACATGATAAAACTCCCCCAACCCGACGGCTCTGAACTGGGTTTGAAGGAAGTGCTGTACCAAACCGCGTTTGTGCCGTACTTCGCTGACCCACGCAATGCGTCATTGGCCGGAGCCGTTACGTTCGTCGTAATCTGGGGCGTAATTCTGTGGTGGATGTACCGCAAAAACGTGATTATCAAGGTATAGATACGATCACCGATCCCAAACCCCGCCCCAACCACCGGCAGTATCAACAGATACTACGAAACATGACCCCCGAAGAGAAACTACTGAAAGCCTTTGAACTCTCAGAGCTTGGTGATCAGTTGTTTAAACATGGACTTCGGGCGTGATTCCCGGAAAAAACCGAGGAAGAAATTCATCTTATATTCTTGCAAGACGTTCAGGAACATAGCGATGAAAAGCTGCGGATATGGGACAATAGAAGCAACTGGTAAGCCGCGCAGAACCATACTAAGCAGCCCTATTCTACGCTAATTTCTTCTGCCACATACTCCAGAATATCACCCGGCTGGCAATCCAACGCCCGGCACAGGGCTTCGAGCGTACTAAACCGAACGGCTTTGGCCTTGCCCGTTTTCAGGATAGACAGATTGGCCAAGGTCAGGCCGACACGCTCGGCCAATTCGGTGAGCGACATTTTGCGCCGGGCCATCATCACGTCAACGTTTACAATTATCGGCATCGGTTCGGTGGGTCAAACGGTTAAATCCTGATCATGCTGCAGTTGCATACCATACCGAAAAATCTGCGCCAAGGCCAGTAATAACAGGCCAATCAGCAACGGCAACCCCTGGGCTGAAAACGCCACATTGAGCCGTAGTATGAAGGACACTCCAATACCAAACGATTTCAGCCACGATTGAACAAAAATCCACCGAAGGCAGTACGTTATCAACTCCAAAACGGCATACCCGATAAAACACCAGCCTACCAAAGCGATACGCCGGGGATGCTCATCGGTGAAATAAACCGAAACAGTGAGAGCTTTAAACAGCAGCCGGAACTGATTGGTAATCACGGTAAACAGCAAGGCCGTTAGCAGGAGGCTTCCATAAAACAAAACGACAGCTTGCCACGGAACAGTTTGATAATCAGACCAGGACTCCACTAAAAAAGTTAAGTTGATAGGCGGATTTCGGGCTGCGTTTAAACTCGTTTTCGGCGGCAATCCCAAAGAATCGTAACGCAGATTTACGTCTTCCATACCCCGATTCCACTGCCACCTATTCTGAAAAGTGGGCAACGGATGCAGCGTTCCCTGAAACGGGATAAGAACTTGAGTAAACGCTCGCCCGGTGTTGCTCTGAATCGAATAACTCCCACGCGGGTCGTACACAATCCGGGCTTCGGGATCAAGGCGCAACGTTGAGTCAACAAGCCGTTGCCTTTTCTGAATTTGTGCTTGTAACATAGCCCGGTCAATGCTGTCGGCCAACGAGCGAAAAGCCGTTTTTGAGAACGTTTGAGTTTTGACATAGTCGCCATTAACAACCCTTTGTCGTTTGGAAACAGGTTTGATGACTTGCCGACTGCTTACCAAAACCGAATCAGGAGACTTTGGAGAGTAGGTGATTTCTGTGTTCCCAGAAATCATACTACCACTGATACCGCTACCGAACCTGTGTTCGTCATTGGCGGGCTTCCCAACCGTATCGTAGCGAATCCGGGGCTTGTTTCCTTCCAGCCGATGCAACACTTGGTCGGCCTTTCGGGGTAGTTCTGCTAAGATTATGACCAACAAAACAGAGCCAAGGATTATAATTCCGATCTGAAAATTATACAGCACCGCAAACAGCCGGTGCAAGAAATGAAGTAAGCGGGGTGGTTTCATAGGGGGTGATTTAAAATTATTGATGCAAATATCGGTAAATATTTATTGATTATCAATAAATATTTACCGATACTAAAAATAATATTCGCCGGGATATTACACTGCACGCTCAGTATTTGACCGTCAAGCGGGGCGTTGTCGTTTTGGGCTGCTATTTTCACGCCTGAGCCTGACAAAAACCAACAAAACCATGACCCCAACTCAACAAGCCGCCCTTGACCCAGCCGCTCAACAGGAAATTAACCGCTGGATGGCCGGAAACTACGATGCCGATACCAAAGCCAGCATCCAGCACCTGATTGACACCAACGCGACCGGCGACCTCACCGACTCGTTTTACCGCACCCTCGAATTTGGCACCGGCGGTCTGCGCGGGATTATCGGCGTAGGATCAAACCGGATGAACCGCTACACCGTTGGGACGGCCACGCAAGGACTCGCCAACTACCTCAATCAGGTCTTTGCCGGGGAAGACATCTCGGTTGCCATCGCCCACGACAGCCGCCGGATGAGCCCGGAGTTTTCGCAGATTGCCGCCGACATTTTTTCGGCCAACGGCATCACGGTCTATCTGTTCAGCGAACTCCGGCCTACGCCTGAACTCTCTTTTGCGATCCGGCAGCTTGGCTGCAAAAGCGGACTCGTTATCACGGCCTCGCACAACCCGCCCGAATACAACGGCTACAAAGTGTATTGGGACGATGGTTCGCAGGTAGTGGCCCCGCACGATAAAGCCATTATTGGAGAAGTAACAAAGGTGCAATCGGTTGATGACGTGAAGTTTACCGGCAACCCGACCAAAATTCACGCCATTCTCGAAGACATTGACGCGCCGTATCTCGAACGGGTGAAAGCCAATGCCGTGAACCCCGGCGTGATTGCCCGACAGCACAACATGAGCATCGTTTATACGCCCATTCACGGCACCGGCATCACGCTTGTGCCTAAGGCGCTGGCCGCGTTGGGGTTTGATAATGTGCACATCGTGGAAGCCCAGGCTACCCCCGACGGTGATTTCCCGACCGTAAAATCGCCGAACCCCGAAGAACGCGAAGCCATGCAGATGGCCCTCGACCTGGCCGAATCCATCAACGCCGACCTGATTCTGGCGACCGACCCCGATGCCGACCGCGTGGGAGCCGGGGCCAGAAATCATCACGGCGAATTTGAACTCCTGAACGGCAATCAGATGGCAAGTCTGATTATGTTCTACCTGCTGCGGGCCTGGAAAGATGCGGGTAAACTGACCGGCAAGGAGTTTATTGCCAAGACCATCGTAACCACAGATTTGATTGACCGGATGTGCGAACGCTACGGCGTGACGTGCTACAACACCCTGACGGGCTTCAAATACATTGCCGCCGTGATTCGTGAACTCGAAGGTAAAGAGCAGTTTATTGGCGGGGGCGAAGAAAGTTACGGATACCTGATTGGTGATTTTGTGCGCGATAAAGATGCCATTGCTTCTTGCACAATGATTGCCGAACTGACCGCCCACGCCAAAGACAACGGCCTGAGTTTGTTCGATCTACTGATTCAGATGTACCGGGAAAACGGCTTTTATTACGAGTCGCTGGTATCGCTCACGAAAAAAGGCAAAACCGGGGCCGAAGACATTCAGCAGATGATGGCCGATTTCCGGGCCACGCCCCCAACCGAACTCGCCGGGTCTGCCGTGGTCAGGATTGACGATTACAAATCGCTGGAGCGTACCGATGCGGCAACGGGCCAGAAAACGGTGATTGAATCGGGGAAGATGGGCATCGAATCGGCAAACGTGTTGCAGTTTTTCACCGCCGACGGCACCAAAGTCTCGGCGCGGCCATCGGGAACAGAGCCAAAAATCAAGTTTTACGTGAGTGTGGTAGAAGCCCTGTCCAGTAGAGAAGCGTTCGATGACACCTATGCCGAGTTAAAAGAAAAGGCTAAACGCGCCATTGCCGATTTGGGTGTGCTGTGATCTGACTCCTCAATATGGCTACCGGAAGAACCAATTAGTCTTACTCGAAGCGGCCTTCGTGGTGAACCATAAGCAGGTACGAAAATTAACACCTGCCTGCACGATAACGGTGTAATCAACGTTCGTGCCCTGCTCCGGCAGGTAACGGCTTTGGGGCCGAGCGCAACTGCGCCCCCGTTACCGAGTCCGCGTTAATGATTGCGGGTTAAACTACCGGATGCTTTAGGGGCAGAGCCAAAAAAGGAAGCCTGTTGCCAGGCTTCCTTTTTTGGTGTATTCAGTCAGGGTTTATCCCACCATAAAGTTGTTGAGAGCACGACTTCTGTCGGCACGTTGCCGCCATTTTTGGTAACCTCTCCGCTTGGGTAAGCCGTCCGGCGGATAAATGTGGGCAGAGCGGCATTCAGCGGCAGCGTAAAACCCCTATACTGATAATTGTACCGGCGGGCATCGTTCCAGGCTTCGGGACTTAGGTATGTCGCTACGTATTTTTCCTTGAAAACCAGGTCGATAGTCAGAGCGGCTGCTCCCACGGCTACAATCGGGTTGGCAAGATATGCATCGCGGGCGGCTGCGGCTACACCCAGCTTGTCCATGTTGGCCCGAATCCCGGCCAGATAAGCCGCGTAGGCCCGTGTCCGGTCGCCCGACCGGAAAGCGGCTTCGGCTTCTACAAATTTCATTTCGGCAAACGTCACCAGCAACAGGGGCGACGCATCGCCCGACAGAGGGGAGTTCAACGACACATAGACCTCATCCTTCACGGTGTTGTTGCCGCCCACGTTGCCCTGACCATTGCGGGTGCCCACGTAATTGTTGTTGATGGTCCGGTCGGTGATCCGCTCGATGCGGGGGTCCGGCAACCCGTAGGTTGTACCGTTGAGGTGGTTGACAAACTGCGACGATAGCCATCCATCGAGCACGAGAAGCGCGTTGTTACGGGCCACTTGCGCCCAAGGGTTACGCAACAGAAACGCGCTCATCTGCGCATCTTCGGTATTGGCAGTGTATGATTTCGACACGGCATCCAGCACAGCCGACGCGCTGTAGTTGCTTTTCTTGGAAATTTTGTTCAGCATTCGGGCACGCAGTGCCTGCGCCGTGCGGGTCCAGGCGGGCAGGTTTCCCCGATGAATCAGGTCACTGCTTGTCAGTAGTTTTACTTTCGAGTCGGTTTTGGCCAGTTCCGTAAGCGACTCGTTGAGCAGGCTCAGCGCTGTGGTGTAGAGGGCTTCTTCCGAATCGTATTTGGGGGCGAGCGTCTCGCCGGTAAAGGCATTGGTGTAAGGTGCCGAGCCGAACACATCTGCAATCAAGTTCAGGTGGTAGGCAATCAGCACGTTGGCCACGCCTACGTATTCAGAAGCTCCTTGGGTCTGTGCGCTCTTTCGCATGTCGGTCAAATCGGCCATGGCGAAGTAGATATAGTCCCAAGTGCCGCTATAATCCGCAATCTGGTATGTATCGGTCAGCCCATTAGCCGCCGGATTGGCCAGGTACTGCACGAAGTAGGAGGTAATATTGGCCACCCGCTGCGAAGCCAGCGCCGTTTTCTGAGTCGTGGTAGAAAGCAGCGAACTCAACGGGGGAGTAGCAATCAGGTTGGGGTTGGTACTCTGGTCAAAATAGTCCTGACACCCACTTGCGGTGCCCAAAAGCAGGGCCGTGACGCTCAGGAGAATATATCGGGCATGTAATTTCATGGCTCTTTGTTAAGAAATTTGGTACATGATACTAATGGACGGGCGAGTGTATCCGGTTTCGTTTTATCAGAAAGAGGCATTGAGCGTAAACAATACAGACCGCACGGCCGGATAGGTAAAGCCCGTAAACCCATCGACGTTGCTACCCGCATTGGTTGAACTGGTTTCGGGATCATAGCCTGTGTAGTTGGTCCAGAGGGCAAGGTTGTTGCCGGTAACGCTGAGCGACAGGTTTCTGATGAAGGTTTTGCTCAACAGCGACGCAGGCAGCATGTAGGTAACAGAAGCCGACCGCAGCCGCTTCCAGGAGGCATCTTCCACAAAATTCTCTGACGAACCCCGGTGTACGTTCCGGTAAAATCCAATGCCGTAGTTAACTCCGTCGGGACCCAAGCCCTGCCCCAGCCATACCGGCTTGGTGTTAGGCGTTCCGTTGGCCAGTACCCCGTCGAACACTTTGGTATCGTTACGGTCTTCCGTGATTTTGGAAATACCGAAGGCCGAGAACCAGTTGGCCATCTGATTGTACCGCTTTTGTCCAACGCGGGCATCGAACAGGGCCGTTAGGGTAAAGTTGCCAAGGCGGATGGTATTGTTGAGCCCCCCGATCCAGGTGGGTTGTGAGTTGCCAATGATTTTCTGGGTAGTATTAATAACCGGGAACCCGTTGGCCCCAATCACAGTAGGCAGGCTGCGGTCCAGTACAGGCGACGCATTGGCATCGGTCGGGTTGGCGTAGTAGCGTTGGTAGCTCCGGCCATACAGGTTTCCGTAGGCGTAGCCCGGCACAAGCCGCATCGTTACGGTTGAGTTGGCATAACCCGATTGGCTGGCGTAGTTGATCTCGGTCAGGCCATCGCGCAGGCTCAGAATCTGGTTGCGGTTGGCCGAGAAGTTCAGGTTTACGTCCCAACTAATCTTACGGGTCCGAACGGGCGTGGCCCGCAGAACCACTTCAACCCCCCGGTTACGCATGGAGCCGGCATTGATGGCGGCCTGACCATACCCCGTTGCCGACGACACATCGACCCGGATAATCTGATCCTTACTGAGCGAGCTGTAATAGGTCAGGTCCAGACCCAGCCGGTTGTTAAGAAATCCCATTTCCAGGCCCGTCTCAAACGTATCGGTAAACTCAGGCCGCAAACCGGGGTCGCCCAGCAGGGAGCCGCGTGTGAAACCTGTCAGGCCCGCCGGCAATCCGGTAAAGGCCGCATATCCCGTAATGGTTGAGTAGGGAGCAGCGTCTTTTCCGATCTGCGCATAGGAAGCCCGAAACTTACCCATATTTACGAAAGCGGGCAGTTTCAGGTGTTGGGAGAAAATATACGACAGACTCGCCGAGGGGTAAAAAAACGTATTGTTGGGTGCCTGTAGCGAGGAGGTAATATCGTTTCGGCCGGTCAGGGTCAAGAACAGGTAGTCTTTATAATCGAGCGTTAATTCACTAAAAATACCCATCAGCCGGTAATCTTCTTCCGACTGCTGCGACACCAGCGTTCTTGCGTTACGCAGGTTGAAGTAGTTGTTCACTGTGAGTTCTGTGCCTTCTACGCCGAAGTTGCGAATGCGCCGGTCGTACAAATCATGGCCAACCCGGAAGGTGGTGTTGAGCGACTGCCCGAATTTTTTATTCACACTTGCCGTAAAGGTTGACGTGAGCGCCCGGAAGCTGCTGCTGTACTGATTGACGAAGCCCAGTCCGTTATCTTCAAAAACGCGTTCACCCGCCAATCCCGACGGGCCGGGGGCCGAACGGAGCCGCGTTTCGCCGTAGGTGTCTAAGCCGGCGCGGTAGCTGAGGGAAAGCCACCTGGCGGGACTGTAAATAAAATTCATCCCCCCGATAAGCCGGTTTACGTTGTCGCGAAGTTTGTTGGTAGAAGCCCCGTAGATCGGGTTGCCGTTGCCATAGCTGTTCTGGGTGCCATCGGGCTTGAGAAAATCCCGAACATCGTAGCGGGGCGACCAATAGCTCAGGCTCTCGTTGAAGCGGTCGGCGTTGTAGCGGTCTCCACCCGAATTAATAAAATTCAGGCTTGAGTTCACACTGAACTTATCACTGATCTTGACATTGGTATTCAACCGAACCGACACCTTCTCGAAGTTGGTGAACGGAATGACTCCTTCGTGCCGCAGATGCCCAATGGACGTGAGGAACGTGATGCGGTCGTTGCCGCCCGTAAACGAGAGGTTGTTTTGCCACTGCCGACCGGTCTGATAGGCATCTTTAAAGCGGTCGTACAACTTGGCAGGATGTGTGGGGTCAATCTTGATGGCATCGGCAATGGTTGGTCCCCACGACGGAAAAAAATCCTGCGGATTATAGACCCCCGAAAAACCAATCGTGTATTTATCCTGAACCTCAGGAAGTTTGTTGACATTCTCTACCCCGAAGGTGCTGCTGAAATTAGCCCGAAACGCCCCTGATTTGCCCGATTTGGTGGTAATAACCACTACCCCGTTGGCCCCCCGCAGACCGTAAAGGGCGGTAGCGGCTCCGCCTTTGAGAATATTAATCGTTTCAATATCGTCGGGGTTAATGTCGTTGGCCCGGTTCGACATACCCCGCAACTCCGACCCGGCTCCCTGGGTAGAGGTACTGTTGTCGAGCAGAATACCATCGATTACAAATAACGGCTGATTGTCGCGGCTGACATCGAGCGAATTGATGCCCCGAATCAGGATGCGGGCACCCTGACCCGGCCCGCCCCCTGTTCCGGTAATGGTCACACCGGCTACTTTACCCTGTAGGGCGTTTACTACGTTGGGCTGGCGGTTTTGCAGAATCTCATCCGCATTGACCCCCTGAGTAGCATAGCCTAAGTCTTTTTTGGCGCGGGTAATCCCAAGAGCGGTTACAACCACTTCATTGAGCTGGCGGTTGTCCTGCCTGAGCGATACATTGATGGTCGTTTGAGTACCAACAGCAACCTCCTGGTTAACGTAGCCAATATAACTGAAAACGAGTATGGTCGTTGGCGAAGCAACGCGCAGCTGGTAGCGGCCATTAGCGTTGGTTTGCGTACCGGTAGCAGTACCTTTAATCGTAACATTGACACCGGGCAGCGGGGTGTTGTCATCCCCGGAGGAGACAAGCCCGCTCATTTCGACAGACTGAGCACCGGCAAGTGAGCAACTCAGCAGCAAAAGTAAGCCCGCACAGATTCGTATAAGTTGGTTCATGTAGGGATTGGAGTTGTGAGATATTTGTTAGACAGAAAACTGCGTACCAAAGATAGTGCTTGTTTAAAATACTGCCAAATAGCGTACTGAGCAAATTATATTCCGCCTACTCCCCGGAGTACGGCTTGTGGTAGCCCTATGAGGTGGTCCAGGTTTGTCGGACCGTCAAGTTTCTTAACTTAGCTGTCCGGCAACCTGGACCACCTCATAGGGCTACTACAATTAAAAATAGCACTACAAGAAAGTCCTCTTACCTATTGGCAAGAGGACTTTCTTGTAGCATAGTAAAGGTATTTTTATTAGTAACCAGGATTTTGTTTCAAGGTTTCTACCCCATTTTTTTTGCTGTTCAATATTTCCGTCAAAGGAATCGGATAATACTCATGCCTTCCTTTTACAAAAGTTACCCCATTGAAATAGGCTCGCTTGTCCTTTTCCTTGGCATAATAGGCATTGAGTGTTACATCGGCAATACCCCAACGCACCAAATCAAAGAAGCGATGACCTTCCATGGCTAATTCAATACGTGTTTCGTGTCGAACAGCTTGGCGAGCAGTGGCTTGCGTTGCAAATATGGGCGAGCTGGCAGGGTATTCATTGACAACATAATTAGCCGCAGGTTTCCCATCTGAACCCGATACAAACCCTTCAGGATTAGCTGCACGATTACGGATCTGATTGACTAAATCACGTGCTTTGACCAAAGAACCAATCTCAATCTCACATTCGGCCAACATCAACAAGACATGTGAATAGCGAATGATGCGGTAGTTATTGGCGTTTAGGCGTGGATTCGGCCCTGTATTTACGCCAATATCTGACCTGTAAGGTAGGTGCTTCTTAGGCGAGTAAGGGCCTGCATAGGCTTGGTCACGGATGTAACCTGCCCCCGTGTGAACGCCCCAATCTAAGAAAGTAATACCACGACGGCCAACTGTCCAGTCTAAGCGAGGGTCAAAAGTACCAGCATCTGGTGTAAATGGTGCCGCCACCGAAAGCCCCTGGTCATTCTTCACATCCACATCGTTGAATGTATTGAGCAATGGCAAGCCATTATTATCCGTTTTGAAAGAATTGACCAAGTTTTGCGAAGGCTGATAAAAACCACAGCAGGTGGTTACACCTCCAAAAGAAGGGTAGTTGAGTGTAGCACCTGAATTGCCATTCTCGTTACCGCCTGCTCCGTCATTTACGGAAAACTGAATTGAGAACACGGACTCGGCATTATTGTTGGTAACAGCGCGGAAATTGTCGTGGTACCTAGCCATCAATCGATATTTGCCACTTGCTACAATTGCTTCTAAAATTGGCTTGGCTTCCGCAAATTTTTGCTGATACAAGTACGCTTTGGCCAACATACCTCCTGCCGCCCACTTGGTGGGACGGCCCGGCTGCGATTGATTTACGGGCAAGTTGTCGTACGCAAACTTCAAATCAGTTTCAATATTTGGCCAAATGTTTTTATCATTGGTCAACTTCGTACTGAGCAAATCGTCGGGATTGTACGTTTTTTCATCAATGTAAGGGGCCATGTTAAACATTTTTTTAGCCTCGAAGTGGTAATGCCCCCTCAAAAACCTTACTTGTGCAGTCACCTGTGTTTTTTCAGCCTCGGTCATGTCAGTTGCTTTGGCCATAACCAGCAACACGTCGTTTGAGCGAGCAACCCCGTCATAGACTGTTGACCACTTACCTCTAAAATGATTATTGTCAGAAAGTATATTCTTTTGTTCAATAAACGAAATTTCGGGTTGGTCTCCAGAAGTAGTCCCTTTGTAAGCATTGTCTGCTGCCACTTCACCATAAATCCAGTTGTCGGCCGAGCCATGCCATGACGAAAAGCCGGCAGTGTTGTTAGTGCCTGTGCCATCAATGAGTGCATAAGCCCCTACCAACAGGTAGTTTACACCTGCTTTGTCAGAAAGTGTTGCCAGCGAAAGTACACCTTTAGGCTGTACGTTTAAGAACTCGTCTTTACATGAAGTAACCACCCCAAGCACGAAGACGAATGCGATTAAAATTATTTTTTTCATTGTTGTCTTTATTTTGAATGATTTTGTGGTCGTTGTTAAAAACTTACGTTTAGGCCTAAAATGTAGCCTCTGTAATTAGGATAAGCTCCTTCATCCACACCAATTTGACGGTCAAAACCAGTTGTACCCGCAGTAGAGTTACGAAGGTTTATTTCAGGATCTAAACCAGTGTATTTTGTCAATGTAAACAAGTTTTGACCCTGTACGTAAAGAGTTGCATTACTCAGACCGAACTTCGACAGCACATTTCTTGGTACCGAAAAGTTCAGTTGAACGTTTTTCATCCGCAGATAAGAACCATCTTCCAAATAGTAGGTAGAAGGGTTGGAACTGATGTTATCATTTGAACGCAGGATAGGCAGTTTCGCATCAGTTTTTCCAGGCTCCCATGATTCGTTTACCATGCGAAGGCTACGATTTCCTGCGAACGTTGGGAAGTCTGTCCAGTAGCGTACATAGTTGAAGATTTGATTGCCTTGCACACCTTGAGCAAATAAGTCCAAACGGAATGCCTTATAGCCCAAACTTACATTGAGTCCATAAGCAAAATCAGGGTGTGGGCTACCGATTACCTCGCGGTCGGCAGCGGTGATTCTCCCATCGTTATTCAAATCACGGAATTTGAAGTTACCTGCTTTATTATTGATACCGCCCCCAAATTGTGTTGGCAGTTTAGAGCCTTCTTCATCTGTCTGAATAAAACCATCAATACGATACCCAAAAAACGAAGCCAATGGGAAACCCGCCTGTGTCACACTCATGGGCGGAAGGCGCGTAGTAAATCCAAAGTATTGCGTAGAGGGATTACCATCTGTTTTGACAACCGTATTACGATAAGTCGAGAAATTGGCATCAAAATTATAGGTGAAATTGCCATTCATTGCCTTACCACCATAATTAAGACCTAACTCGATACCTTTATTATTCATTTCTCCGATGTTTTGGAACGGTGCTGCTGCAAACCCTTGGGTGCGTTGCACTTCAACTGGAAAAAGCATATCGGTAGTGGTTCGGTTAAACCAGTCAAAAGTAACTCCCAATGCACCTTTCAAGAGAGTAGCATCAAGACCAATATCAACCGAAGACGTTGTTTCCCAACGAGCCGCAGGGTTGCCAAATTGGGTACGATCGTATCCTTGCAACGAAGAAGAACGTGTACCGCCTAAATCATAGAAATTTTG
>JBBRUV010000036.1:0-20351 GCA_038247465.1 Cytophagales bacterium | reverse complement strand
CGCGGGTTACCCCACCGCAAAACCCCGCCGGGCCTTTCTGTAACACGGCCCGACGGTGTGGCATCGGATGAGTTTAAAGTTTGTGACTGGTGATTAGTGGTTTGTGGGCTGACGCACAAATACTGTCTCGTCAGCCAACTAACCACTAATCACCACCCAATTGCCACTACTTTCTCAACTCCAACACTAACGTCCCCTGCGCCGGAACCTTCAGCGTGGTCAGGGATGGCGTAATTTCATCGGTGATCACATTACGGGCGGTTTTGAAACCGGCTGTCCGCTCGGCGAAGCGGGCCATATCGAGCGGCATTTCTTTCTTGTTGCCGTTCAGAATCACCATGATCGTCTGCGCGTCGTTATGCCGGAAATACACGTAGAAGCCGTCTTTTGGCAGAAACTGCACCAACGCGCCGGTTTGCAGGGCAGGGGTGTTTCTGCGGTAATTGGCTAACTTCCGAACGTAGGTAAAGGCTTCATTTTCAGTGCCGATTCGCCCGGCAGCCGTAAACTTATCCTGCGTGTCGCCCGCAAAACCACCCGGAAAATCGCGCCGGACTTCGGCATCGGTGGGGTTCTTGAAATTTTTCATCAGGATTTCCGTGCCGTAGTACAGCTGCGGAATCCCGCGCGTGGTGAGCGTGAAGGCTACGCCCGCCTTAAACCGATTCATGTCTTCGCCGACGACCGAGAAAAAGCGGTCGGTGTCGTGGTTGTCCATAAAAACCAGGTTTTTGGCTGCGTCTTTATACAGAAAATCCTGCGCCAGCGTCTGGTATAATTTCTGGTTGGCATCGGCGGCAGCATCGGGTCGGAGCACGTCGTTTAGGGCCTGCCAGACCTGAAAATCCATTGCACCGGGCAGGTTGCTGCGGTATTTGGTGCGGAGGGTATTGGCCGTGAAATAGGCTTGTTCGGCCACCGTACTCACCCACGATTCGCCGTAAATGTGAATCGCCGGATATTGATCGAGCAGGGCTTTGTTGCAGGCATTCATAAACGCCAGGTCATTATAAAAATACGTGTCAATCCGCCAGGCATCAATGCCAAACTCCTCCACCTGCCAGATAGCGTTCTGAATCAAATAGTTAGCCAGATCGGGGTTGCGCGGATTCAGGTCGGGCAGAAACGGCACAAACCAGCCATCGCTGCTGGTTTTGCGGTCAATATCCGACGAGTATGGGTCAAAAACGGGCTGTTGTTTGTAGGATGTATTGGTGTAAGTCGGCCACTGATTAAGCCAGTTTTTGGCGGGCAAATCGTTGAGAAACCAACAGGTGTTGCCCGCGTGGTTATAAACGGCATCCTGAATAATTTTGATACCCTGTTTGTGGGCTTCGGCAATGAGTTTTTTGTAGGCTTCGTTGCCCCCCAACCGCCGGTCAATTTTGTAGTAATCGGTGAAGCCATAGCCGTGATACGAAGCCCGCATCGTGCCGTTTTCGTTGGTCAGCGGCTGATCGTTCTCCGTTACTGGGTTGAGCCACAGCGCCGTAACACCCAAATCTTTCAGGTAGGGCAAATGATTCTGAATGCCTAATAAATCGCCCCCGTGCCTCAGAAATGGGTTTTGCCGATCTGCCGATGTATCGGCCATATCCCTGAATTTATCGTTCGTGGGGTCGCCGTTGGCAAAACGGTCGGGCAAAATCAGATACACCAAATCAGCATTAGTCAGCCCCTGCGCTTTGGGAGCCGGGTTGCGGGGTTTCAGTTCGTAGGTGTATGCGAGCCGTCGCTTGCCGATGCGAAATTCAATCGGAAACGTACCGGGCCGCGCTCTCTCAGATATGAGCATATCAACCACTAAATAATTCGGATTTTCGAGTGGCTTGGCATCGCCGAGGGTAACGCCAGGGTACTTGGCCGATACGCGGGCCTTGCCAATATTGGGGCCATAGACGAGTAACTGAACAACGGGGCTTTTCATGCCGACCCACCAGTGCATGGGGTCAATACGTTTGAGTTGGGCCTCCTGCGCCAACGCGGGCTGGAAACAGGCAAAAAGAATCAGAAACGGTAGGTGACGTTGCATCGTAGAAAACGGGAAAATGTATGCTAATCTTCCCTCAAAAATAGTGCGAGTTTTTTGGTTACTATTGGTCGTGGCTTTGCTGTCGCTGGCGAAATGTGGGCAAGAACAGTGTATTGGTGTACCATCCGGGCCTATTTTGAAAACACGCTGATAAAAGTAAAGTGGATGCGCCTTCGGCTTTATTTACCATGAATCGTCGCCAAACCCTTTCGGCCCTGACCACTTCCGTTGGTGCTACATTATTACCCAAAACAACACAAGCACAAACTCCTCCACCGGCTCCATTTACGCTTTGCCTGAACATGAGTACGGTCCGGGGGCATAAACTCGGTTTCGTGCGCGAACTCGAAACTGCCGCCAACGCCGGGTTCCGGTCGGTCGAAATCTGGGTTGATACCTACCAAAACTACCTCAAACAGGGCGGAACCGCATCCCAAGCCCGCCAACGACTCACCGACCTCGGCATGACCGTTGAAAACGCGATTGGTTTCGCATCCTGGATTATTAACGACGATGCTGCCCGTGCCAAAGGACTCGACCAACTCAAACGCGAGATGGACGACTTGGCACAAATTGGCTGCAAACGTACCGCTGCCCCGTCTATCGGTGCCCAAAATGCCGACTCGCCCATCATTGATCTGTACAAAGCTGCCGAACGCTATCGTGCCATTCTCGAAATTGGCGATCAAACGGGCGTGGTGCCGCAATTAGAACTGTGGGGTTTCTCGAAGAACCTCAATAAACTGAGCCAGGTCATGTTTGTGGCAATCGAAAGCGGCCATCCGTCGGCGCGGGTGCTGTTGGATATTTATCACCTCTACAAAGGCGGCACGAATCCGGCCAGTTTGCCCCTCGTCGGCAAGCCCGGCATCGAGGTGTTTCACGTCAACGATTACCCGGCCAACCTCAGCCGCACGGCCATCACCGATGCCGACCGCGTTTTTCCCGGCGATGGCGTTGCGCCCATCCGCCAGACGCTGGCAACTATCAAACGCGCCGACCGGCCCATTGTGTTATCGCTCGAAGTGTTCAACAAAACCTATTATGCCCAACCCGCCGACGTGGTTGCCAAAACCGCGTTTCAGAAAATGCAGGCAATGGTAGCGGGGTTTTAAGTTTTTTCAACAATCATCATTCATGAACAGACGGAATTTTATCAGAAACACCTCGGTCGTCGGCTTATCGGCCACGACGCTGGCCGCAGCTTCCTGCACGACCACAACCAACAAAGCCACCGCTGCCAAAGCCGGCGTATTTACCGATGACTTCGCATTGAACGAACTCACCATCAGTGATTTACAGCAGAAAATGAAGGCCGGTGAATACACCTCGGCATCGCTCACCAAACTGTACTTAGACCGGATTCAGGCCATTGATAAACAGGGGCCGAAACTGAACTCGGTTATCGAAATCAACCCCGACGCGATGAACATTGCCGAGGCAATGGACACCGAACGGAAGGCGGGCAAAAGCAGGGGGCCGCTGCACGGAATCCCGATCTTGGTGAAAGACAACATTGATACCGGCGACAAGATGATGACCACCGCCGGTTCGCTCGCCCTCGAAGGCCACAAAGCCGCGAACGATGCGTTTGTGATGGCGCGGCTGCGCGAGGCCGGGGCGGTGCTGTTGGGCAAAACCAACCTGAGCGAGTGGGCCAACTTCCGGTCAACCCGGTCGAGCAGCGGCTGGAGCAGCCGGGGCGGGCAAACGCGCAACCCCGTTGTGCTGGATCGCAGCCCGTGCGGGTCGAGTTCGGGGTCGGGCGCGGCAGTGGCGGCCAACCTGTGCGCGGTGGCAGTCGGCACCGAAACCGATGGCTCGGTGATTGCGCCTTCGTCGTTTTGCGGCATCGTCGGTATTAAGCCAACCGTTGGTTTGGTGAGCCGGACGGGGATCATCCCCATCTCGAAAACGCAGGACACCGCCGGACCGATGGCACGCACCGTGACCGATGCCGCCATTCTGCTCGGAGCCATGACGGGCGTTGACCCGGCAGACGCGGTTACTGCCGAAAGCACCGGAAAAGCCGCCAATGACTATACCTCGTTTTTGACAGAAGATGGTTTGACAGGCAAGCGCATCGGGGTCGAGAAATCGTTCCTGACCGGGCATGAAGGCGTGGTCGGGCTGTACAAACAAGCCATCGAGGTGCTGAAAAAACAAGGGGCTACGATTGTGGAAGTTGAGTTGATGAAGACACTCAAAAGCGTGGGTGAGGCCGAGTTCACGGTGTTACAATACGAGTTCAAAGACGGGCTAAATCGCTATCTGTCAACGGCGAACGCGGGTGCGAAATCGCTGGCCGACGTGATTGCCTTCAACCAGAAAAATGCCGATAAAGCCATGCCTTATTTCAAGCAGGAAACGCTCGAAAGCAGCCAGGCCAAAGGTGATTTGACCAGTAAAGAATACACCGAAGCGGTCGCTAAAACAAAAGGCTCGCGGCAGGTAATCAACGCGCTAATGGCCGCTAATAAACTTGATGCCATTTGCGGCACGAGCATCGGTTTTGCGGGCAGCATTGATCTGATTAACGGCGATTACGACACCGGATTTTACTTTTGCCCCCCGGCGGCAATGGCGGGCTATCCGCACATCACGGTGCCGATGGGAACCGTCCACGACTTGCCCGTTGGGTTCTCACTCATTGCCGGAGCGTATCAGGAAGGCGCGTTGCTCACCATCGCTTACGGCTACGAACAGGCCACCAAAAAGCGGGTTCGCCCGGCGTTTAAGCAGTCGTTGGTGCCGGTTTGAGAAAATTCCGGTTTTCTTCCTACCTTAGTTGTCTCTGAATCAACCCCCTCATTTCCAATGGCAATCGTTAAACTAAACATCAATGGTCGGCCCGTTCAGGCCGATGTCGAGCCGGACACCCCGCTCTTGTGGGTCTTGCGCGACTCACTCGGACTCGTCGGCACGAAGTATGGTTGCGGTATCGCTCAGTGCGGTGCCTGCACAGTTCACCTCAACGGCGAGGCAACCCGCTCCTGCGTTCTGCCCGTGTCGGCAGTCGGCAAAGCAAAAATCACGACCATCGAGGGTCTGTCGGCCAACGGCGATCACCCGGTGCAGAAAGCATGGAACGAAATTGATGTGCCGCAGTGTGGCTATTGCCAGTCGGGGCAGATCATGACCGCAGCCGCGTTTCTGAAACACACGCCCAAGCCATCGCTCGCCGAAATCGACGCGGCCATGACCGGCAACCTGTGCCGGTGCGGAACCTACCACCGCATTCGGGAGGCCGTTAAATTGGCCTCGACAACAACGGAAACCGCTAAACCCGCCAAAACGAAATAGCCATGCAGACGACATCGAAACCGGGCCGGAGAGACTTTCTGAAATTAGCCACCGCAGCCGGAGGTGGCCTGTTGCTGGGCTTCAACTGGTATAATGCCGAAGCCGCCCGCGCCACATTGATCGACACAGCAGCCGTAGCCACCGGCGTTGACTTCAACAGCTACCTCTCTATTGACCCCCAGGGGATCATCACTATTTTCTCGCCCAATCCCGAAGTAGGGCAGGGTATCAAAACTGCCTTCCCAATCATCGTAGCCGAAGAATTGGATGCCGATTGGGCAAAGGTTAAAGTGGAGCAGGCTCCGCTGGACACCAAAAAATTTGAACGGCAGGTGGCTGGCGGCAGCGGCTCCATTCCGCACTCGTGGAACCGATTGCGTATTTCCGGGGCCACCGCCCGGCAACTGCTGGTGACGGCAGCCGCCAAACGGTGGAGCGTACCGACCTCCGAATGTACGACCGAAACAGGCTTCGTGTTTCACAAGGCCAGCAACCGTAAACTGAGCTACGGCGAACTCGCCACTGAAGCAGGTCAACTACCCGTGCCAGCACCAGCCGACGTAAAGCTGAAGAATGTCAGCGATTTCAAACTGATCGGCACGTCAATTAAGAACGTTGATAACTCGAAGATTATCACGGGGAAACCGTTGTTTGGTCTCGATTTTTACCGCGACGGCATGCTGTTTGCCATGTTGCAGCGGCCAGGGTTTGGGTATAAACTGAAGTCGTTTGATGCAACGGCGGTAAAAGCCATGCCCGGCATTGTTGATGTGATGAAAATTGACAACACGGTTGCCATTGTGGGCAAATCAACGTGGCAGGTAAAAAAAGCGAAAGACGCGCTGAAAATCGAGTGGGAAAAAGCCGATGCGCTCGAAAGTACCGCCGACCACAACCGCCTGCTGAAAGAGATGCTCGACAAGCCGGAGGGAACCGTTCGCCGGAAAGATGGTGATGTGGAAGCTGCATTTAAAGGAGCCGCTAAAATTGTGAAGGCTGAGTATCAATGCCCGTTTTTGCCGCACAACCCGCTGGAGCCGATGAATTTCTTCGCCCACGTTCGGCCCGATGGCGTAGAGTTGGTTGGCCCCACGCAAACCCCTGAACTGGCCCGCAACGAAACGGCCAAACTGCTCGGCATTTCGCCCGATAAAGTGACGGTGCAACTGACCCGGATGGGGGGCGGTTTTGGTCGTCGGCTCAAAGCCGATTACGTAATTGAAGCCGTTCAGGTGTCGAAAGCCGTGAATGCCCCGGTGAAGTTGATCTGGACCCGCGAAGACGACATGACGGGCGGTAGCTACCGGCCCGCCGTTCGCTATCGGTTCGAGGCCGCGCTGGATGCCGAGGGTACCATGATCGGCTATAAACTTCGGGGAGCCAGCATCAACGCTGGCAACGCTACGCGGGAGGATAACTTCCCATCGGGCGCCGTTGATAACCTGCTCATTGACAGTGTTGACCACAAATCGCCGATCACAACCGGCCCCTGGCGCGCACCGATTACCAATTTTCTGGCCTTTGCCGAACAGTCGTTTATTGACGAAGTGGCGCAGGCGGCTGGCAAAGACCCGGTGCAATTCCGACTCGATTTACTGAACAAGGCCAGGCAAAAACCCGTCGGAGCCATCAAATACGACATTGATCGGATGAAAAACGTAATCGCGCTGGCGGTCGAAAAATCGGGTTGGGGCGTAAAAAAAGGGGCCGATGGTAAACTTCTTGCGCAGGGTTTCAGCGTGTATTTCTCGCACCGTTCCTACGTGGCGCAGGTGGGCGAAGTGGTGATGCAGAAAGGGAAACCGGTGTTGCAGAAGGTGTATTCAGCCGCCGATTGTGGCATTGTCATCAACCGGAGCGGAGCCGAGCAGCAGGTGCGCGGTTGCGTGGTTGATGGCATTGGTCACGCCATGTACGGCAACATCACCTTCAAAGACGGAATGCCGGAACAGAAAAATTTCAACGACTACAAACTGATTCGCCTTGCCGAAATCCCGGAAGTAGAGGTGCATTTCGTAAATAACGGGGTTGACCCAACGGGCCTCGGCGAACCGTCGTTACCCCCGGCGGGCGGAGCCATTGCCAATGCCATTTTCAAGGCAACGGGCAAGCGGTTACGGAGTCAGCCGTTTGTGGAGCAGGAAGAATTTAAGGGAATCTCGTAGGAGGAGAAGAAACGGGAACAAAACTTGTGAGTCAGGTCTGTCGGAATTATTCCGATCAGCCTGACTCACAGTAGTTTAATGACGGTGATGATTAGAGACGAAGAGCCATATCTTCCTACATCGTCAAGACCTTTGTACTCTCCTCGCCAAATTGACTGATTGGGCTGGCTCTTATGAAATGTTCCGTAAAACCCCGCGCCTTTAGGCCGGGCGGGGCGGCCCGTGCCGATATAAGGAACCGCACCGGCGGACCGGCCCGTCAGGGCAATACGCATTTAATATTTGTATAACTCGCTGCTGTTAAGCGGGTTCATAGAAAGCCGTAGGTTTGACCGATGTGGTAGCCGAAACGTCGGCCATTCGATGAGCGTGTTTGTTACAATCAGATTGTGCTGTGATTGCATCCTGGCCAAACCGATGTACGTTGCCTCGCGGTAGTTCAGCACCTCTTTGGCGGGTGAATCTGCGGGGGTTTCATCGAGTGATGCCCGATATAATTCGCCCTAAACGGTTACAATGTTTTCAATGGCTGAACTATCCCGGCTTTCTTGTAACACCAACGTATTGAGCAAAAGCAAAGGGTCGGGTAAGGTTGCACACAGGCCATTTAACTCGCCTAAATGCCGGGCAGCCGCAGCCGACGCACGCACAATTTCGGGCTGATATAAGTCAGTTGGGGGTGGGGGGGTGGGCAGTTCATTATACGGTATCAGTCGGTCGAAGGCCATTTTGGCGTATTGTTATGTCGAAAAAATCTAAAAACTTCGATAACATGAGCATTTCATGTCGAACGCATCAACACGTTAGGCTATTCATATCGAAAAAACGCCAAAACTTCGGCATTACTTGGCTCTGTTGGCTCCATCGCGCCAATCTTCTCCGCCAGTTGGTTTTTAACGAACCGGATATCGTTGGCGATTTCGATGAAGTACCATTCGTCGTAGCCGTAGTGTTCGCGCACGGCCGGTCCGGCGATCCGGTTGGCGGCCCGCAGCCAGCGGTCTTCAACGTATTGTTTTTTGGTGGCTTTGTCGCGGTTCATGCTGGTAATTTCCACAATCAGGTTCACGATCCAGCCACGGGGCGTTTGGACACGGGCAATGAAGTCGGGGAAATACTGTTTTTCTTTTCCCTCGTTGATGTGGGGAATGGCAAAGCCGATTGAAACTAAAGGGTATTTGCTGCCCTGTGCCCAATCGGGCAAGACGCGGGTGGGCATAGGGGTCAACGTCTCAACACCCCGAAAAGCGGTGTCGGCATGGTTGGTGAAACCGTACTAAAGCCTTCTCTTCACGTGCTTACTCGTTCACTCATTCGTTTACTTACCCCTCGTCGCATACTGCACCACCCGGTTCAGCACTTAGTCCTTACCCGCCCGGACGCCCGCTATCGTGGGCCGAACCGGAATCTTAGGCTGTAAACCAACCTGTTGTAAGGGTCGTCCGTCGGTATGGCGTACGTCATGACCATTTACCAACCGACTGCCAAACGGCGGGTATCAAACTCGATCCGTAGCAATACGGGCTTCTCGTGGCGTAACAGATCGAGGTAGGCCCCAGATTCAGCCGCGTTTACCAGCTTATGCAAACTGATTATTTAACACCGTTCGCCACCAGGCCCAGCCACCGGCGAAATTCATCGTCAAGTGCAGCAGTATGAACAGCAGCAGCGCGAGTTGATACGGTTTCCGAATCGGGCCGGTGCGTTTGTCATCGAGCAGCAGGAGTAACAAAACCAGTTCGACCGCTACGAAACTGCCGTTCAGCGTTTTGGTGAAGTTGTCAAACCAGGGAATAAAGAACAGTAGCCGGGTGATGGCGGGCGGAATGATGATAAGCACTGTACAGACTATGTACCGGGCATGAAGCTGTACCTGCTTACGGTAGCACATACTTAGGCCAAAAAACAAGGCGAACAGCACCAGTGAGACCGCGTCAATGTAACCCAGTTGATAAACCGATCCGGGTGGATAAGCGGCCCGGTTCTGAATCATCATCTGCATCATTTTAAGGCCACCCACCAGCAGGGCGGGCACCAGCACGATTGACCCAATCCGGCCCAGCCGACGATGCAGTCCCAGCAGCCCCCGTTGGTACAGAATGGGTTGCACAATGAGCAGGGCCATCCACAGGCCCGCTGAGGCACCGTGCAGGTGGTGGAAGATGTCGGTCTGGCGCAGACGGGCAAAGTACGAAAACGAAAATCCTAGCCAGGTGATCACAACAGCCAACCCAAAATACCAGGGCGCGTTGGGGTAAAGAACGAGTTTCTTGCGGGTCGTATCAGTCGTGGTTATAGGAGTCATCATGGGGTTTGGCTGATGCCATCTTGGAGAGTTTTGGCGTTTACTGTGTTCGTTTTCGGCGCGGGGCCAATGATATAGATACGGCTGTTGAGGTTATCAATACGGTCTTTGCATCACTCCCCTACGATTTGTAGCAAACCGAAAACGAACGGTTCTATCATGCGCTGCTTCACCTAACGTTTGTGCTGTTGGGGGTTTATGTGCAGAGCGAAGTACACACGGCGCGGGGCCGTTGCGATGCCTTGGTGCAAACCGAAAAGTACACCTACGCTTTTGAGTTCAAACTCGACAAGTCGGCGCAGGAAGCCCTGGCGCAAATCGAAACCAAAGGGTATTTGCTGCCCTACGCCCAATCGGGCAAGACGCGGGTGGGCGTAGGGATCAACTTTTTCGACACCGCAAAAAGCGGTGTCGGCATGGTTGGTGAAACCGTACTAAATCTCAGTTATCCACCGTGCCAAACGCCACTTTGCCCTTGCTGCTTTCAAAGCTCCACGCATTAATGATGAAACTGCCGCTACTGATACCAACACTACTGCCATTGCCTGTATTAGCCGGAGCATTATCGGCAACGGCCCGCACCAACGACCAGCTTGTGCCGGTCCGTTTAAAGAGATAGGCCGAGCCTTGATCGTTATTGGCCCCGACATCATCATATAAAGCCCCGACCAAGGCATAGTCGCCCGAAATAGCCACGCTAAAGCCAAAAGAATCACCATCCCCGCCGTCAGATGCGGTGCGGTCAATGGGCGCGAGGTTATTGGCGCTGGTGAAGGCCAAGGGAGACCAGTTTTGCCCGTCGAAGAGGTAAAACGTGCCTTTGTCGAGGTCATAGACAAACATACCGGGCTGGGCGTTGGTAATAGCCTTGCGCTGGGCGGTGGTGAGCCGGGGCGGGTAAAAACCTTTGTCGGTGGCTTTTAGGTCGAGCACTGCTGAGGGGTGCGGCTGGCCACCCATGCCAATTTGGGCGCGGGCGGTGACGGGCAGCAAACAGGCAAAAAGCAGAAAGTAAATGGATGATTTCATAGACAGACGGTACAGAGAAGCTGATAATCAGCGGCTAAAGTACGGCTATATCGGTTTGCCTCTCTAAAGCCAAAGACCGTATTTAGTAAGCGGCTTTGGGCAGATTGACGGTTAACCGTTGGTCGGCGGTGGGGTAAGGTCGTATCTTTCGTGCGGAAACCAGTGAAGACGATGCAAAAATACCCGATTGGCATTCAGAATTTTAAGGAACTCATCACGGGCGGTTATGTCTATGTGGACAAAACCGAACATATCTATCGGTTAGCGACGTTAGGCAAATATTATTTTTTGTCGCGTCCGCGCCGGTTCGGTAAGTCTTTGTTGGTAAGTACGTTAGAAGCATTTTACGAAGGCCAAAAGGAGCTTTTTGCTGGCTTGTGGATAGCCGACAAATGGGATTTCACGAAGACGAATCCCGTGATTGCGGTCTATTTTAATATGTTGCAGTTGCGGGGTAATAGTCTGGATTACGTCCTGCAGCAGAGCATCCAGAATCAGGCAACTGAATTGGGTATTGTTCTTGATGATGAGCAGTACCGGGAGGCCAAAAATAAATCGGGCTTCCTGTTTCAGGAATTAATCCGAAAACTCCACGTCAAAACGGGCCGAAAAGTAGTGGTGCTGATTGACGAATACGACAAGCCGATTGTCGATTTTCTGGAAGACCTGCCCACTGCCGAGACCAACCGCGACATCCTTAAATCGTTCTATGGCATTCTCAAACCTGCCGACGAACACCTCGAATTGGTGCTGCTCACGGGCGTGAGCAAGTTCTCGAAGGTCAGCATTTTTTCTGACCTGAATAACCTGCGCGATATAACCCTCAATCCGATGTTCGCTGATTTGGTGGGTATTAGCCAAACTGAATTAGAGTCCAACTTTAAGAATGAAATACAGGAACTGGCCGACGAAAAAAATATAACGCAACCTACGTTTTTGGCCCAAATCAAACGATGGTATAACGGCTATTCATGGGACGGTAAGAAGCGGGTTTATAACCCATTTTCATTGCTTAATTTCTTCGGTGACAGGGGAAATTTTCAGAATTATTGGTTCAGTACCGGCACACCGACCTGGTTGGTAAAATTGGCCAAAGACGCTTTTGTGTATGATTTCAGCAATTTAGTGGTTGATGAAGGCGACCTGAATGCGTTCGACATCAGCAACTTACAGCCCATTCCCCTGCTGTTTCAGACGGGCTACCTCACTATTGAATCCTACAGCCCGACGGATTACCTCTACACCCTGAACTACCCCAATGAAGAAGTACGGCTGTCGCTGACACAGTATTTGCTGCGGGCTTTCCGACATAACGACGCAGAAAGCCCGCTACCAATGGTTGTCAAACTCCGCAATGCACTACAAACCAACGATATAGAAACGGCCATTGAGGTGGTGAATACGGTTTTTGCGTCGTTGCCTTACGATTTGTGGCAGGCCGAAAACGAACGGTTCTATCATGCGTTGATTCACCTGACGTTCATCTTGCTGGGGGTTTATGTGCAGAGCGAAGTACACACGGCGCGGGGCCGTTGCGATGCCTTGGTGCAAACCACCCACTACGTCTATGCCTTCGAGTTCAAACTCGACAAAACGGCGCAGGAAGCTCTGGCGCAAATCGAAACCAAAGGGTATTTGCTGCCCTACGCCCAATCAGGCAAGACGCGGGTGGGCGTAGGGATCAACTTTTCGACACCGCAAAAAGCCGTGTCGGAGTGGTTGGTAAAAACGTATTAAACCTCAGTTATCCACCGTGCCAAACGCCACCTTGCCCTTGCCATTTTCAAAGCCCGGCCCACCAATGATGAAACTGCCATTAGAGATGCCAACGCCCTGACCGTTGTTTGTGTTAGCCGGGGAATTATCGGTAACGGCTCGCACCAACGACCAGCTTGTGCCAGTCCGTTTAAAAAGATAGGCCGAGCCTTGATCGTTGTTGGCCCCGATATCATCTTCGTAAGCCCCGACTGAGGCATGGTCGCCCGAAAGTGCCACGCTAATGCCCAAACGATCACCAGACACTCCATCAGACGCGGTCAGCTTGGCTTGCTGAGTCCAGCTACTGCCCGACCGCACAAACACGTAGGCCGAGCCTTGATTGCTGTTGGCCCCCACATCATCGCCGTAGGCCCCCACCAGGGCATAGTCGCCCGAAATCGCCACGCTGATGCCAAAATAATCATTAGCCGCCCCGTCAGACGCGGTGCGGTCAATGGGGGGCGCGTTATTGGCGGGATTAATGGCTAATGACGACCAGTTTTGCCCGTCGAAGAGGTAGAACGTGCCTTTGTCGAGGTCATAGACAAACGCGCCCGGCTGGGGGTTCACAATGGCCTTGCGCTGAACGGTGGTGAGCCGGGGCGGGTAAAATGCCTTGTTGGTGGCTTTCACATCGAGAGCCGCCGAGGGGTGGGGCGTGCCGTTCATGCCCAACTGGGCGCGGGCCGGGCCGGCCAGCAGGCAGGTAAAAAGCAGAAAGTATAGAGTTGATTTCATAAACAGACGATACAGAGAAGCTGATAATCAGCGGCTAAAGTACGGCTGTATCGGTTTGCATCGCTAACGCCGAAGACTGTATTTAGTAAGCGGCTTTAGGCAGATTGACAATGGCTTTACCGCAACCGGGCAAGTTGCATATCCAGCGTGTCGCGGCCTAAAATACCCCGCAATCGCATGACTTTGTGGGTACGCCCAATCAGGGTAGTTCGCGGGGCATCAGACACTTTCTGTTTGTCGGATTGGGACAGCATCAGGCGGATATTGATCGTCAGGCTATCAAATTCGTACTTACCCTTCAGACTTTCGCCGGGGCGGTATCGGTAGGGGTTGGGGCTGAACGCGCACCCCTGCCAGCCCGCAAAATAGACCCGGTTCCAGGCCGTCGTGTCGGTTAGCCACGCGTTGGCGGGAACCACCCGGCCATTGCGGGTCAGTTGCTCCACTTTCCAGGTGCCTTTCAGAACGGTATCGCTGTTTTCGGTTTGAACGAAATAGAAAATCAGACCAAATGCAGCCAGAATGGGCAGCACCCGCAATGCGTGTTTTATTCAGTTGCACCCCAGCCTGACGGGGGGTAGGTGTTCAACTACATCCCAGAAGACTGCTTTTAAGCTTCGGAACGTCGAGCAGCAGCAGAAACGTGAGGCCAAGCGCAAACACCACCGAGTTGAAAAACGCTCCGGTCGCAATGCTGAAAAACAGGTTGATCAGCACGATGTTAACCAGTACTGGTAACAGAATCATAACGCCCAGCAGGGTTGTCCAGCGATGGAGCAGCAGAATGGAACCACCGATCTGAAAACAGGCGATAATCACGGCTAAGGTATAGGAATACCCAAAATAGTACCATGTCAGCCCAGCTCCATTGACTTCGCCCATCGGCATATCGAGCCGGTGATCGGGGGTGGAGAACTGCGTTCGGAGGATTTTGGCAAACCCATACGTCGAAATAGACAGGGCCAGCCAGTACCGAATAATACCCTGTAGCCAGGCGTGGCGCAGGCTGCTTTGGGCGTTTCCGGCCCGTTCTCGCCGGTGCCAGATTATGGAATAGCTGATGCCGGATAGTGCAACCGCAACGACCGTCGCTATCAGGATGTACTCGCCGAGGTTGGGCGAGACGGAGTCCCAGAACGAAGGCGGTACAAACTCCAGCAGGATCATCAGCGCGTCAATCACGGCGATGGCAGCCAGCAGCCACTCGCAGAATTTAAAAAGCCAGGTAGGTTTAGCGTAACGGAAGTGTTCATGATGGTTAATGATTGTAGAAAACAACGCCGACCTGCGGGTTTTTCTGACCAGCGAGCTGTTTGCTCAGTATCGGGTTCTAACCGCGTTAACCGGGCAGCAGGGTTGGGAAATCGCGAAGCAACACCTGCCCGATTTAGTGCTGTCTGACGTGATGATGCCGACAATGGATGGGTTTGAACCAACCCGGCTACTGAAAACCACACCCGCTACCGACCATATTGCCGTTGTGCTGCTCACGGCTCATGGTGTTCACGAGAGCCGGTTGGCCAACCTGACAGCCCGGCAGCGAACCTTACCAAAACAGCGTATTCGGTTGGTTTCGAGAGTGTAACGTATTTGGACAGTGTTTCCGGGAGCACTACCAGGTTGCTCCCTCCGAGTTTGTGAATCAGTTGGCATAACCGCTATTTTCCAATACAAAACCGCGAGAAAATCGAATCTAACAGATCCTCACTGGTAATCTCACCCGTGATTGCGCCCAGTTCCCGCAGCGATTCGCGGAGGTCCATGGCTAACCAGTCGGCGGTGACGTTGGCGGCCAGACCAGCTAAGGCGCGGGCCAGGGCATCGTCGGTGCCGATGAGGTGCTGATGGTGCCGGGCATTGGTCACCAAAGCCGCATCGGGGCCGGTAGCTCCCTGCCGCACAAACCCCACGAGCCGCGTTTTTAAGTCACCCAAACCAAGCCCGGAACTGGCCTGAATTGGCAGGAGAGCCGGGCCAAATGCCGTCTGCCAGTGCATAATCTCGGTATCAGTTAGTTTGTCTATCTTGTTGGCAACCAGCAGATAGGGCGTTTTTTGTTCCTGCAATCCGGCCTTAATTGTCTGGAGTTCGGTGGTATCCATCTCAGCGGCATCGAAGAGATAAAGTACCAGCGCGGCCTTCCCAATCTGCTGATGCGTACGCTCAACGCCAATGGCCTCAATGGTGTCGGTAGTGTGGCGCAGACCCGCCGTGTCAATCAGCCGAAACCGGATGCCGTCAATGACTAATTCGTCTTCGATTACGTCGCGGGTGGTACCGGGAATCTCCGAAACAATTGCTTTTTCTTCGTTCAGCAGGGCGTTCAGTAGCGTTGATTTCCCGGCGTTTGGCTTGCCGATAATCACCGTTGCCACGCCGTTTTTGATGGCGTTTCCCGCCGAAAACGACTCGATTAACGGGCGTAGCACGGTTCGGATGTCGGTGATGAGTTGGCGGAGTTGGGCGCGTTGGGCAAACTCCACGTCTTCTTCGCCAAAATCGAGTTCGAGTTCCACAAGAGCCACAAAATCAATGAGTTGCTGGCGCAGGGCTTTGAGTTGTTTCGAGAAACCGCCCCGCAACTGCGTCAGTGCGGCCTGATGACTGGCGGCAGAATCGGCGGCAATCAGATCGGCAACGGCTTCGGCCTGCACCAGATCGAACTGCCCGTTCAGAAAGGCCCGCAGCGTGAACTCGCCGGGGCGAGCCAGCCGCGCACCCACCTGAACGAGCCGGGCCAGAATCTGCCGCACAATGTAATCGGAGCCGTGACACGAAATCTCAACGGCATCTTCTTTGGTGAATGAGCGCGGGGCGCGGAAAACCGTCACCAGCACCTGGTCAATCACAGCATCATGCCCATCGCTTATTGTGCCGAAATGAGCCGTGTGGCCGGGCTGGGTGGTGAGGTCTTTCCCGCGAAAAATCCGGTTCGTGAGATCAATACTCCCCGCGCCCGACACCCGGATAACGGCAATGGCTCCCACGCCGGGAGCGGTGGCAAGGGCAATAATAGGGTCAGTAATCATTTAATCGTCGGCATAAGCCGGGCAAAGATGGGCAATCGGGTAATAAGGCCCGTGAGTCGTTTTTCGAGTGGAACGTTTGGTACACCCAGCCAGTCGGCGTGTTGGTCGCCGAGCAGAAAACGCATCTGCCCGGCGGCAAGGTTACGGGCCTGTTCGGCACCGATGGCTGGTTGCTCACCGGGTTTGCCCTGATTGGCACCGGCCAGTTGCCCAACGGCGTTGAGCAATGCATTCGTCAGGCCGCGCCCGCCCTCCGATTCCCTAAACTGTCGGCGGGCAATGGCGCGATCTAAATGAAAGGCTTCGCGGAGGTTGTGGGCAATCAGATCGTCGGCCACGCCGTTGAGCCAACTCACCACGTTGATGTGGTGCAGGTAATCTTCCTGTTCCTGCTCGGTGAGCGGCACGTCCATTTTTCGCAAGGCCCGCAGCACGATGTATGAAAACGACAGGTTTGTGCCTGCCATGTCTTCCTGATTCACGGGGTAGCCCCAGGCCATGTCCCACCGCCCTGAACTCAGCACGTATTGGCGCACGGCAGCATGAATCAGCCTGATTTTCAGCGTGTACACAACGGCCAACGGTGCTTGTAGTAACCTTGTTTCGGGCGCAGACGTAGCCAGCCAATTTTTGGAGTCATTCACGGCAAAAACCCATTCTCCGGTTTCCTGCAGTCGGCGGGCGGTGTCGTTTTTGATGCGTTCGGTCATCCACAACACCCGAACGCCATCGGCACCGAGGTAAGTGTACGGCAACGAATACGTGCCGAGCGATAAGCCAATCAGGCCCGCGTTTCGCTGGAAAAACGCCCGGCCCCGTTGCATCCGGGCGGCATCGGCCCAAAGCGGTAGTTGAGCATATTGCCCAAAAAATTCCTGAGCAACAGGCAGTTGGGTATCAATCGAAACGTTGGTGGTGTTACCCAGCCATTGCATAAACTGGCCCAGTCCGTCGCGTCCGCCAGCGTCCACAACGGCGGCAATCACGGCATCGGCGGGCGCATCGCCCTGTTGACGGTACTGGGTCAGGAGGTCATCAGAGAATGTGCGTGTGGGTTTGATTTGGGCCGTTTTGAGCATGATCGGGCGTATATTTATCGAAGAACGCCGTGTGAACAGGTTTGGTTTTCACCGCGCCCGCACCACCCGCACGGTTTTGATTTGCGTGGGTGTGCTGACCCGCAACAGATACAAACCCGCCGAACTCCCCAATTTAATCTGTTTCACGTCAAGCAAGCCGGCGCGTAAACAGTGCTGTTCATCCACCAATCGCCCGGTTGCGTCGCGGAGTTGCAGCAACAACGGCTGCCCGTCTGCTCCCCGAATGTCGGCAGTAATGGTTGCGCCGGAGACCGGGTTTTCCTGCACTGTTACGGTCAGTTCTGTCTCTACATCAGCGCCTTGCCGCAGGCTGGAACAGGGCCGCACCCAGGGCAATGCCGCCGAAACGCCGTTCTGCGTGGCTTGTAGCGTGTACAAATTATTGTCGGTGTTGTTGGCATCAATCCTGACCCGGCAGTTGGTGGTCGGGGCCGTTACGCCGATGCCAAAATAGGTAATAGGGCTGCCATCGCCCCCGCTCGTAGAAAACATGAGTTGGCCCGTAACACAATCATAAACAGGCGTTTGCATCACTATTGGCTGACCGAGCGTACTGGCCGGACTCCCGCAGCCTGTTGTTGGCAGGGGTGGGGTAGTGGTATTGCCAGCCGCACAGAACGCGGCAAAATCGAATACGATTGTGGCCCTAATGCCGCTTTGCGTAGCCTGAATCACGAGCGGTTTGGGGTCGGCGCGAAGGCCCGGCTCAACGGTTCCGGTGGCATTGGTGAGCGCGGCCCGGCTAACACCGACTGCTGTGTACATGATCGGCGAACCGTCTCCACCCGTTGTGTTAAACGTGATCGCTCCCGTCTGACAATTGTAAGTTGGTTGCGTAAGGGCCAATCCGGTTGCGGTGGGCGTGGGCGCGTCAACTGAAAATGTCCGCGAAAACTGAATGGGGTAAGCCTGTCCGTCGTTGACGCTGAACGTAACGGTGAGCGACGACCCGCTCGCCAACGCCGACAAATTGGCCGTGTTGCCGTTGCCCGAAACGGGCGCAACCACGCCCGCACCACCCGCAACGGCCCAGGTTACGGAGGCAGTCGGGCCGGTGTTGAGCGAAAACGTTGCTGAACCGGCTATTGATGCCGGGCCAGTCACGGCGGGTTTGGCTCCGTTGGTGGTGATTTGGGCCGTGTTACCGGGGTCAAGCCAGTTACTCAGGCGCGTATCGGGCGAGTTGCCGCCCGTCCATGATGTGAAAAATCGTCCGTAATAATCGCGCAACGACGTTCCGGTGGCTCCGCAGAACGATGGCCCGCCGTGCAGTTGCCCCACAATTCGCCGGTTGCCATCCAGCAACGGCGACCCCGACGAACCGGGGTCGGTGGCTCCAAGATTGCCCCAGAACGAAATCAGATGGTCGTTGCCCGGTATGCCGTATCCCGAAACTTCGGTATCGGCGTTGGTGAACGAGATTTTTTTTACGTCGCCATACGGGTGATGAATTGTGGCGTTGTTGCCGGTCGTTGTTGCGCTCCGGTTCCAGCCCAGAAATGCGGCCCCGGTTTCGGCGGGGAGTTGTTGGTTGAGTTCAAACAGCGCGAAATCAGAATTTCGGTAAGCGGCCCGTAAAGTGCTGCCGTTCAGCGTGATTACGTCGGAATCTTCCTGCGAAGGCGAGCAGGTTGGACTTTGGTACCGGAACCGAATCAGCCAGTTTTGAGCCTGACCAATCTCTCGGCTATCAAGCACACCAAAGGGCGACGACAGGTCAATGCAATGAAAAGCCGACATAATGTAGGATCGAAACGACTGCCGGGTGTTGTTCACCACCGAACCTGTGCAAAGCCGGGTAGCGTTATCGAGCAAAATCAGCACTACGCCATCGCCCTGCGGCTGATAATCGGGGTAACAGGCCATGTTGGGGTGGCAGGCACCGGCGTTACCAAACGCCTTATCGGTTTTCCGGTAACCATAGATCACGTTTGACAGGTGCAACTGGCTGGGTTCGGGGGTGGTAAGCGGTTCGTGAAGTTCAATAATCAGTTGGTTATCGTCGAGTATATCCGTCCAGTATTCGCCCGTTACCGGATTTTGTGCCGCTTCGATGGGGCCAATAATAATCGTTCTGCCTGGATTGTACAGGTACAGTTTCGCTCCGCTGGCTAATTGTAATCGGTTGAAAATCAGGTTTAACGACTGCGCTCCGGGCGCGTTGATGCGGTATTGCAACACCCGGCTGCTGCCCGTTATCGTCTGGCTGGCGGCCTGCATCACATCTACCGAAACCGCCCGGCTTACGCCAAACCGATATGGGTAGCCTTCGGATGCCTGTTGTTCATCCTGGGCCAGCAGTGGGACCGTGTCAACCGGGTTCAGGGTCATAACGGGTGCGTTCTGGTGCGTTGCCGACAAGCCATATCCCGACAGCGTGGCACCGGGCGGCATCCGTCGGGTATGCACCTGTGCCGGCAGCGGCAAGGCTATAAAAACCAGCGCGAACAGCCACAAAGCGCGTGAAAACAATAATTTCTGCATGATAACGGGGTGTAGTTTGTCAGGATTTGCATGAAAACGAGTGGCTAAATTGGCGAATTTCGTCGTTAGCCACCCGTTTTTTTACTGATTACGCCGACTGTATTATCCTATTTTCAGGACGTGCGCGGTTTTGGTTTGCGTGGCTGTGCTGATCTGCAACAGATGTAGTTCAGCATTTTGTTTATTTTCTACTAAAAAACGCCACACTGTAACAGCATGGCGTTTTTCTATCAGGTCTGGTAAAATCACACTTTTCGTTTCAGTTCAAAGTGTTGCCCTAAGTACAAGCGCCGTACCTGCTCGTCGTTGGCGAGTTCTTCGGCAGAGCCTTGCTTCAGGATTTTTCCCTCGAAGAGCAAATACGCCCGGTCGGTGATCGAGAGCGTTTCGTTCACGTTGTGGTCGGTG
>JBBRUV010000035.1:0-20353 GCA_038247465.1 Cytophagales bacterium | reverse complement strand
GTAATTATCTAAGAGACATCCCCAAAACTCGCATTAGTAGTATGTACACCGTCAAATCCGGCTCCTGGGACGACCCAACGGTGTGGTCGTGCAACCGCGTTCCGCTCAATACGGATGCGATCTTACTGAAACATTTAGTAACGATTCCGGCGAGTTACATTGCCAACGCGCTGATTGTCAGCTACGACCCGGACCAACGGCTTGTGTTTGGCCTTGACGCACGACTTAGGCTTGGATTTTAAGAAGCCCTGATTGTTAATTCCGATTTCAGTACAGAGGTCTGTGTCCGCACAGACCTCTTTTTCGTCAGCCGTCTGCGTAAGCCGCGTCTCCACAGGCCTCGGAATCGGTATCCTACTTTTTGGCAGCCCGCCAAAGCCACGCGATTTTTTGTGATTTTTGCGATTCGCTACAAATCGTATTCGTCATGAAATTCGCCCCGCGCACCTTTACGCCCGCCGACCGGCTCAAAACCCAACCTATGCTTTCTCACGTGCAGGGCAACAGTATATTCATGTGCCAAACAGGACCGGACTAACTATCACTATATCAGGCATCTATCAATTGTAGCTGAGGTCGATAGGCCCCGAACTTGTCGTCTGCCGAAATAAGGGGTATGTTTTCGGCAATGGCCGTTGCGATAGGCAAACGGTCGAATGGGTCGCGGTGGTCGGGCAATAATGGGATAGAATCATAAGTCGCGATGTGTGATGTGGCAACAGGGAGCAACGCAAAGCCATCTTGATTTAACACCAGAACAATGTCATTGATAGAAGCTTGAGTTTGTGGGGTGGGTTGCAGCATCAGGCGGGGAGCAAGTTGCGGATAGAGCCGTAACAAAAGCGGAGTGAACGAAAGCACCAGAACAGGCGTATCTTCTTAAAAAATCAACAACGCATATGGAAACCCCGGCCAAACCCCTGCGTGGCATCGAAATCGTTCGTAAGCTGTTGGAAGTCAAAAAGCAGACGCAACGCGAAGCCAAAGAGAACTACCGAAACAACCCCGAAATTCGGGCTGCCTACGAACGGCTGAAAGAAAAAACCGAACGAAACCGTGCCGGAACAAAATAATCACTACGAATACGGGTTTGAAGGCAGCCCTTCAAACTCGTATATCTTCCTGACGAAAGATGACATACGCTACGAAATCAAATTTGTGCCTTCTACCGATTATTTCAACGGTTATCCCGATTTAGAAGCCGACGTTTTTGAGATGGTTATTTCGGTAACGGATAACCCCACTGGCGGCAAACTCCCCGCCGATTTGCTCGTAGCTCCCACGATTTTTGCCGTTTTTGAAAACTTTTTCTTACCCCTACGCCATGCGCTGGTGTTTATCTGTGATTCGTCGGATGGGCGGGTTTTGGCGAGACACCGTAAATTTGGGTTATGGTTCTACAGCAAGACCCGCACCACCAACGAGTTGGCCAAATTTGACCGTGAAATCATTGACGGCGACACCACCATTATGCTCTCACTCATTCTCAGCAGTCGTCACCCGCAACGAAGCCTGATTGTCGATATTTTCTGGGAATTGGGAGAAGAAGAAAAATAAAAAACCCGTGCCAAACGAGAAAATGTCTCCTTTCCCTCCTTCTCCTTTTACGGGTCTGCGCATTGCCCGCCCTGGCGCACACCGAGATAGTCAACCACAAAAAAGTACTGGCAACCGACCAGCAACACCGGAACGCCCAACCCCTGGACGGATGCACCGACCATTACGGGCCAACCGTGTAACCTGACGACGGTGTGGTCATGCAACCGCGTTCCGCTCAATACGGATGCGATCTTACTGAAACATTTAGTGACGATTCCGGCGAGTTACATTGCCAACGCGCTGATTGTCAGCTACGACCCGGACCAACAGCTTGTGTTTGGCCTTGACGCACGACTTAGGCTTGGATTTTAAGAAGCCCTGATTGTTAATTCCGATTTCAGTACAGAGGTCTGTGTCCGCGCAGACCTCTTTTTCGTCAGCCGTCTGCGTCAGGTCCGCGTCTCCACAGGCCTCGGAATCGGTGCCCTACTTTTTGGCAGCCCGCCAAAGCCACGCGATTTTTTGTGATTTTTGCGGTTCGCTACAAATCGTACTCGTCATGAAATTCGCCCCGCGCACCTTTACGCCCGCCGACCGGCAAAACCCAACCTATGCTTTCTCACGTGCAGGGCGACAGTATATTCGTGTGCTAAACAGGACCGGGCTAACTATCACTATATCAGGCATCAATCAATTGTAGCTGAGGTTGATACAGCCTGAACTTGTCGTCTGCCGAAATAATGGGGATGTTTTCGGAAATGGCCGTCGCAATAAGCAAACGGTCGAAGGGGTCTCGGTGGTCGGGCAACAGTGGGATAGAATCATACGTTGCGATATGTGATGTGGCAACAGAGAGTAGTTCAAAGCCGTCGCGAATCAGTTGCTTAACAATGGTATTGGTAGGCCACGTAAGTTCAGGAAGTTTACCCGTTTTTTGTTTGATGGCAATTTCAAAGAGACAGATATGGGGAATAAACACGTCATTGTCTGCATCGGTCAATAATTCCTGAATCGGTTTGGTCAACGACTTATCAAGCAACAACAGCCAAATCAGAATTTGTGTATCAATAATCAGGCGCATCACATATAGTCTTTTAAATCATCGAGGGGGGCATTAAAGTCATCGGGAATGCGACCTCCCAGATGCCGAAGCCCTCCCAGCACCCGTTTCTTTGCTGGCGTAATTTTATGGGTACCTTCCTGTAAAAAAGTCACCAGCACGTCCGATTTTTCGGGCGTGGGGGCGGGTTCAAGCAGGGTAAGTGTGCCGTTTTCGTAAATCCCTCTGATTGCAGAATACATGATTGCGCTGGTTTGCTATTTACAAAGCTACCAAAACCCGGCTCAATTTCATGCCCATCAATGGACTGACCCTTTAAACCGCCACCAAGTTCCCCCCCGCACAAAATCTCTAAAATCGGTGGGGGTGGTTGCAGGCTATGCCCGTTGCCAATATCTTAACCACCTTGCGCGACGTTGAGATGCTGTCTTCTTCGTGAATTTGGGCAAAAACAACGCAAATGGAGCCTATCGTTCACCTTTCGCAGCTCAACCTTGCTGATGGTGTTTACTCTTACGCCGATTATCTGACGTGACAATTTGAGCAGGCCGTTGAGTTAGTCAAGGGTAAAATCATGCCAGTGGCGGCCCCAAACCGCAGGCATCAGGGAATGTCGCGGGAGTTGACGCTTCGTATGGGAAATCATTTTACCAGCCACTCTTATCGGTATTATGCTGCCCCGTTTGATGTTCGACTGTATGACCAACGCAAATCGGCCAAAGCCAACAAAGACGTATTTACAGTGGTGCAGCCCGATTTGTGCATCATCTGCGACCGCGAGAAGTTAGACGAAAAAGCTGTCTCGGTGCGCCAGATCTGGTGATCGAGATTCTTTCGCCCGGCAATTCTTCTAAGGAAATGAAAATCAGGAAGTTGCTGTATGAAGAAAGCGGTGTCCGTGAATATTGGATTATTGATCCTGACCACGAAACGGTTCATCAGTTTCATCTGACCGACACCGAACTCTACAGCCCCGCCCCGCCACGATTTATGTAAACGACGAAACGCTGAACTGCGTCATTTTTCCCGATTTGACCATCGAACTAACCAGTATTTTTGAAGCCGATTAGTCTACGTAGTTTTATTGTGGGGGCAGATTCGGGCAACTACTAATGCTGGGGTTGTGCCCCTCACAACCGCACCGTAGCCGGTAAGTACTTGGCAATCAGGTCTTCGTAATACGGTTTCAGTTCGCTCACAACCGGCGGCTTCGGGCTTTTCGAGTACAGATCGTATGGGTTAAATTTGTCCACCCAGGCAAACATGGCCCGGTCGTGATCGTCAAGTAAATGTTCGTAGGCGTGTTCGCGGTGTTGGGCATAAAACGAGTGATACCGAATCATGTACAACGCTGATTCGGGCAGGTAATTCTTCGTGATCTGGTACAGGTATTCATCGTGGCCCCACGACAGATGCACGTTTCGTAGCCCGCAGTTGGGTTCATACACGCCGTATTTGGTGTTGTAGCGGTCGTCGTAGCTATCGGGGTTGGCGGCAAAAAATTCGGCATACACAATCTTGTCCGACTGTTGGCAACCCACCGGAAACGTATCGCCCACCACCGCCCACTGCGGCTCACCGAACAAACACAGCACCTTGCCCATGTCGTGCAGAAAGCCCGTCAGTACAAACCAATCGGGGTGGCCGTCGGCGCGGATAGCCTCCGCCGTTTGCAGCAGGTGTTGCAGTTGGTCGAGGTCAGTATCGGGGTCAGAGTCGTCAACGAGGGTGTTCAAGAACTCCATCGCGCTCCAGACGGGCATTTCCTTTTTGTCGAATTTCAGGAATTCCTGCTCTTTCTGCTGCACAAAATCAACCGTCTGGTAGCGGTGGTTGAGCCGGTAAAACTCACGCACGGTATCGCGCTCCGGGCTGTCGTAGTTGCGGTAGGCTTCTTTGGCCTTGTGGTCGGGCCGGGCCGGGCTGCGTTCAGCCGCGTTCGGTTCGGGGTAGCGCAGCAAAACATCGTCTTCCCACTGCTCAAGGCTGGCGAGGGGGTTGGTTTGCTGGGGAGTGAACGTTGGTTGGGGTTGCATAGAGTTTGTAGATTGTGGTTTGTGGTTCGTGGCTGGCTAACGCGAACATAACCGTCCGGCAGGTACTTCAAACTACAAACGCCCTTAATTCTCACCAAAAGATGGTATAAAGAACGGCTAAAATGGCAAAAATGGCAACTGACCCGACCACAAACGCCGGCGACACGCGAAACATCCGCTTGTCAATGGCCAGTCGGTTGGGGTTCTGGATACTGGCCGGGTCGGTAAGCGAAACTACCACCATCAGAGCCATATCTATGCCAAAAACCCAGGTGGTACGGTGCAGAAACGGAATCTCGGCCACCTCCCGGCCCGCGAGGTGCATGAGTTCGGGCCAGAATTTCAGCAGGATAGACAACGGAATGGTTAGGATTGCCACCGTGAGCGCGGCCCGGTTGGTGGCTCGTTTCCAGAAAAAACCAAGCACAAAAATCGAGAAAACGCCTGGTGTCAGAAAATTGGTGTACTCCTGAATGTACTGGTACACCTGATCGAAGGAGCGCAGGGCGGGTGCAATGGCAATCGCCACGCCAAACGAGACCACCACCGCCCATCGCCCAACCCGCACTAACTTTTGCTCAGACGCATTCTTGTCGAAAAACTTCCGGTAAATATCGAGCGTGAAAATCGTGGAAATACTATTGCACTTCCCCGCCAGCGAAGCCACCACAGCCGCCGTCAGTGCGGCAAACGCCAGCCCTTTCATGCCCGCTGGCAGCAGGTTCATCAGCACCGGATACGCCTGATCTGGTTTTACCACGCCATTTACATCGGTCATGGCCGCCCGGAACGTGCCATCCTGATACAGGACATAAGCGGCAATGCCCGGAATCACGACAATCAACGGAATGAGCAGTTTCAGGAACGCGGCAAAAAGAATGCCACTGCGGGCCGTTTTCAGATCGGCCCCCAACGCCCGTTGTACAATGTATTGATTGCAACCCCAGTAATACAGGTTGTTGATCCACATTCCGCCCAGCACCAGCGACAGCCCCGGCAGGGCGTTATAATGCGGGTGGCCTTCGGCAAAGAACATATGGAAATGGTCGTCGGAGCGAGAACGGAGAGCTACCAACCCGTTCCAGACACCGGCCACGCCCGATTTTTCGGCCACGAGTTCCAACGCCAGATACGTCACGACCAAACCCCCAAAAATCAGCACAACCACCTGAATAACATCGGTATAGCCAATGACCTTCATGCCGCCGAGGGTAATGAAAATAGCGAAAACGGCCAGCCCGATAGTGCAGGTGGTAAACGAAATCCCGGCCAGCGACTCAATGGCGATCGCGCCTAAGTACAGGATAGATGTTAGGTTGACCAGCACATAGACCACGAGCCAGAATATCGCCAGAATCGTGCTGACGGTATCGCTGTATCGTTGCGCCAGAAACTGCGGCATGGTCGAAATGCGGTTTTTGAGGTAAATCGGAATAAAAAACACGGCCACAATCACCAGCGTAGCGGCAGCAATCCACTCATACGATGAGATGGCGAGACCCATCGCAAAGCCCGACCCGGCCATACCGATAAAATGCTCGGCGGAGATGTTTGACGCAATCAGCGAGGCACCAATGGCCCACCACGTTAGCGAGCCTTCGGCCAGAAAAAAATCGTTGGTGTTGGTTTGGCCGGTCCGGTTGTGGCGATAGACCCAGTAGCCGTAGCCGACCACAATCACGAAATAGGTAAGAAATACCGCGTAATCGGCGGCAGCGAGGTGGTTCATGTCGGTAGGGGTTAGGTACGGACGAAAGGCAGCCCCACCCTGATTTTACCAGCCCCGATAACCGCCTAAACTCCCCCGGCCCGAAATGTGTTACCTTTGCGGTGGTCAGCGGGCTTGGTTTCGCGACCCTGTTTCCTGATATGCAAACGCTCTCGCCAACCGATACGCTTACTACCGCAAGCCCGTTTTATCCGGCCAATTACGCACCCTCGCTGACGGAATACATCCGCCGAAAAACCATCACGGTCAACATTGGCGATGTGCCGATGGGGTCTGATTACCCGATCCGGGTTCAATCAATGACCACCATTGACACGATGGACACGGCAGGTTCGGTGGCGCAATCTATCCGAATGATCGAAGCCGGTTGCGAGTACGTCAGAATTACCGCGCCGAGCGTGAAAGAAGCGCAAAACCTCGAAAACATTCGGAAAGAACTCCGGGCCCGGGGCTACAACACGCCCCTCGTGGCCGATATTCACTTCACGCCCAACGCTGCCGAACTCGCGGCCCGGATTGTGGAGAAAGTCAGAATCAACCCCGGCAACTACGCCGATAAAAAACGATTCGAGCATATTGACTACACCGAAGCGGGTTATGCCGTTGAGCTGGAACGGATTCGGGACAAGTTTTTGCCCCTCGTCAAGATTTGCAAACAATATGGCACGGCCATGCGAATCGGTACCAATCACGGCTCACTGTCTGACCGGATTCTGAGCCGCTACGGCGATACGCCCCTCGGTATGGTGGAGTCGGCACTGGAATTTCTCAGGATTTGCGAAGACGAAAACTATACCAACATCGTGATTTCGATGAAGTCGAGCAACCCGCAGGTGATGGTGCAGGCGTATCGGCTACTCGTGCAACGCCTTGACCAGGATGGGTTTAACCCGTATCCGTTGCACCTCGGCGTAACCGAAGCGGGCGAAGCCGAAGACGGACGGATTAAGTCGGCCTTAGGGATCGGGACGCTGCTGGAAGATGGTCTGGGCGATACCGTCCGGGTGTCGCTCACGGAAGAACCCGAACACGAAGTCCCGGTGGCGAAAGCGTTGGTTGACCGCTACACCCACCGCGCCAAAATGAGCCAACCCATTCTGCCATTGCCCACGCTACCGTATAACCCGTTTCAGTATAGCCGCCGGGCCACTCGTGAGGTTGCCAATTTTGGCGGGGCAAACGTGCCGCGTGTTATTGCTGATTTCAGCGCGTCATCCATCAAAAAACACGAAGACCTCCACCCCATCGGTCATTTTTACCTGCCCGTTCCCGACAAGTGGGCCATGAATGACCTCGGTGCCGATTACATATACACCGGCCAACACCCCGCCGAATTTATGCTGCCCAACGGCCTGAAAGAGATCGTGAATTATACCGTCTGGCAATCGGTAGGCGACCAAATCAATAAACTTCCCCTGCTAACCGTTGCTGAGTATCGCTCGGCCCGGCATCGCGTAGGCGGGCTCCATAGCCGGCTTAATTTTGTGCAGGTTTCGTTGGCTGATTTCACTAAGTCGCCAGACCGCGACGAGCTTATCGGCGCACTCCAAAACGACCACAACGTTGTGTTACTGGCCGGTACTGTTAATGCCCACGCCATGCCCGAACTCCGGCGGTTGTTTACCGAACTCATTACCCAAAACCTGACTGCTCCGGTCGTCATTGAACGCGCCTACCCCGATGCCAAACCTGACCAGTTCACGCTGTATTCGGCAACCGACATGGGCGGTTTGCTGATTGACGGCATGGGCGATGGCGTGTTGCTGACCGGCCCCGCGCTACTGACAGAGACTCAGAAAACAACCAACAGCGTGGCCTTCGGAATTTTGCAGGCCGCCCGCACCCGCATCACCAAAACGGAGTATATCTCCTGCCCGTCGTGTGGCCGAACACTGTTTGATTTGCAGGAAACAACCGCCAAAATTCGGCAGCGCACCGAACACCTGAAAGGCATAAAAATCGGGATTATGGGCTGCATCGTCAACGGCCCCGGCGAAATGGCCGACGCCGATTATGGGTACGTCGGTATTGGGCGTGACAAAATCGCGCTCTACCGGGGGCAGCAAATCATAAAAAAATCAGTTCATGCCAACCGTGCGGTGGATGAACTGATTGAGCTGATCCAGGAAGATGGCCGGTGGCTCGAACCAGCCCAGGCCGAGGGGTGACTGAAAAATGGTGTGGATAGTTTATGCGTGGATGTCGTCGGAAAGCACAGCAAACCCCGTTTTTCGGGATTCAACTGTTTATGCTGGCTGACCGGACGGAGGTAACAGATTGAGTCATTATTTTTTTTAGCGATGCAAAAAAGAGTACTGCACCGTGCAATCTATGTTGTGCAACAGCACGTCAGGAGCCGGATTAGCCGCAATCTTGATTCGTTGGGGTTTATAGCTCACCAAGAACCGAATATTGCGGGCAGCCAACGTTTTTTGTAGCCACTCGGCCCCCACAGAAACCCGCAGATTGAACGAGGGCTGGAGAGTGTATCTGTCAGCGGCACCGCCGGGCGTAACAAAACTCTCATAACGCAGTCCCGCTGGCAGTCGTGCGTTCAGGCCAACACCCGCCGACCAACCAAACCACCCCGGCGAAGCGTAGCCCAGAGACGTGTTGCCCCGTTGCCGCCGGCTCCCCAGCGAGGCAAACATGATTCGGGGATGAACGTTGATATACCGCACATCAAACGTTTCGAGGAGGTTACGGATGCCGTTGTTGGTGCGGGTGGTGCCGTAGCGCTGCTGTGACCAGGCCACTTCTCCCTCAAAACGCCAGGGACTTACCCAATTAAACCGGCTCACCGACAGGTCCAATCGGGTATTCCAGGCATCGGGAGCCGCGTAAAGCAATCCGTCAACCGGGTCATTATTAGTTGAAAAAGCCGTTTGGCCCGCCACCGTTAACCCAGCCACGAACGCTATATCCCAAAACGCCGATTGAGGTTGCTGGTCAATATAAGCGGCACCGGCAGCGGTAACAAAGTAGTTGCGGGCTACGGCCCGGCGGGACGCGGGTTGGGCTAATTTTTTCCAGAACTGCTCCATCGCAACAATGCGTTGAACAATAGGCGGATGCGTGTCCGGCGATGTATCCTCCACCCGGCCATATCGGTTTCCTAAATTCTCGAACGTTTGGATGGTGACAACATCAAAGTTTTTGATGAATGTCTTGAAATCAAACTGCTTTTCTGTTTCGTGAAGCAGCCACAGGCCAAAAAAATCGGCTTCCATCTCCTCCACTTTCCGGTGTCTGCTTTGATATCCATCTTTTCGGGCAATGTTCTGCCCGTTTACAACCCGTCGGCTCGCTTCTCTGATCTCTGCTACGATCTCGTTGTCACGTTCCTGCACCCGTTTCGGGCTAACCAAATGACCCAGGTACCCCACCTCGTGGGCCAGCACGTGGCGGTCAATCAGCGTTGCCTTCGCCGAATCGCGGAGGGTGATTTGTTTCAGCACCACGTTGTTAAAAAAAATAACCCGTTCGGGGCGAAATTTCGACCCGCAAATCAGGGCCACCGGCGAGGGGCAATCGGCTTCCATAACGCTGATATCTTCATCGAATCGGAAGCGCACCTGGCGTTTCACGAAACGCAGCATATCGCCCACGATTGCGTTAGCTGTCGCCATTGTCGGGAAACACGTCATACCGCGTGGTTTTTAACAGGCGGGCCGTTTCGGGCCGGTCGTTTTTTGCCCGTTGCCACAGCCAGATGCCCACGCCCGTCAACAGCAACACCGCTACCGAAGCCGCCATCACCCACGATTGTTGGGCAAACACGGCCAACCCTCGTTGCTGAGGGCGGCTGCGGGCGGCCAACAACACGGCGCGGGCCGCAGATTGGGTGCGGGCGTAAGCTTTGTGCCGGGCGGCATCTTCGAGGGTTTGGAGCAGCACAATTTCATCGTAAAACGCGGGGTCTTCGCGCAGCAGGCTTTGCCAGCGGTCGGCTTCGGCTTCGGTGAGGGTGCCGCGCTGATGCTTTTCCCACAGTGCTTGTTTTTCGGCGGTCATCATCGGGGTTCAAAAACAAGGGGCGGCTTTTGCCGGGCAAATTCATCGGCAACCAATTTTCGCAAATTATCGATGCACCGCCCAAGTTGATCCTGCACGGCACCCGCCGTTTTGTTGAGTTGGCGGGCTATTTCTCAAATGCTGTTTCGGCTGCGTAATTATCGTTGAAACGGAGTTTGACCAGTTGTTCACAATCGGGCTTCAATCTTGTCTTACAATAGTCCACAATCTGACGCTGTTTTGCCGAGAAACCGTCGGTGTCATCGGTGGAGATTGGGTCATAATGATCATCGGTATCGGGCGCGTCAACCGGATAATCACCATCGGTGTTGTCTTCGGTTTCGTCGGCTATTATCTCCACGTCGGCAGTTGGTTGATGACCCAGAATGAGTGTGTAAACACCGCGTTGCCGTTTCACAAAACCAACAAAATAGGTGGTGAGGGTGGCATCTAAGAAAAAGGCGGTTGGCCAGGCCCGTTGTGCGTTATACTTACGGACAAAACTTTCGGCTACGTCATTAACCAAGTCCTGCACGGCCTGCTCTCGATTGACAATTACTACCTCACGCCCATCTAACTGCCGCTGAATCCAATAGCTTACTTTCGCCAGGGCATCAACAATAAACGTAGCATCTTCTTGATTTTTAAACAGATAGACATACAGCGCGATTTGTTCGGGCAGGTAACGTAGCACCAACGCAGGGTCGAGCACCACCCGCCGACCGACCAGCCGAAACAACGACACGTCATTTTTTTGGGCATAGGCAATCACCGCCCGCAGCGTCCGGCGAGCAATGGCCGGGTAATCAACCGTAGCCGAAAGCAGGCCGAGGTGCCGCCTGATACGGGTTGGGGGTTCGGTGGCCGTCACTGGTTTTGCCATCAACTGCATCATTTCGGCTTCAATTCCGGGCAGCCACTGTTCGCTCAGGGCAGCGGCTTCTGTTATTGGCAGGCCCGGCAATCGCTTTTTCCATCGGCACGATTCGGCCAATTCTGCAATGAACGGCTTATAATTTCGGGCCATAAACGCCCCCATTGCGGCTTCGTCTAAATGCCGAATAAGCTGCGCCAATTCAATCAACACAGTGTCTTCTTCGGCATCGGCAAGGGCGCGGTTTGTGTTCTTGACTACGCTCTGATAACCGCGCCGAACAGCCGGTGCACGTTACCGACGTAGGCTTCTTCAGCCTCGTCGGTGATGGCGGCTTTCCCCTCGGCAACCAATACACTGATGCGACGCGGCCAGTTACGAATTCCGTCGAACATAGAAAAGATGTGGGGTTAAGAAAACCATTCGGCCCACTGGATTTGCCAGCGCAGTTTCCAACGGTCAAGTGTGCTGACGGGGTATTCGCAGTCTATGCAATCGGTGAGCGCGTTGAGTACGTGAGCTGCCCGGCGGGGTTGGCCGCTTTTGAGGTAGGCAACGGCGAGGTGCCACTGGGCGGCTTCCCGGAAATAAGGCCGGATGTCGGTGGCCCGCAGAACCTGCTCAGAATCCTGCACGGCGAGGAGGTTTAACCCTTCGGCAAGGTGCGCCTGCCCATCGAAAAACCGTTGAAATGCGATTCTTTGCTTGTCGGGAACGGTATTGCCCGGGCTTCGGGTGGCGTTGAAATCGTTTTCGGCACCGGGCAGCTTAACGGGGGCAAACGAAAAATAGCCTACCACCAAACTGGCCGCCAATGCAACGACCACTGCGGTTTGCCAGAGCCGCAACCGGCGGATAGACAGACACGGCGTTGTCTTGCGCCCGCAGCCGCTGAAGGGTCTCAACGGCTCGTTGCGCCAAAAATGCTTCCTGCATCATGTTGTGTGCGCGTTTGGTTTTTTCTACGTCTTCGGCAAGATCGGGGTCGGTGCGTTTGATGCGCTGGTAAGCCTGCTCATAATACCGGCGGGCAGCAACGTATTCACCCTTGCCATACAGGGTTTCGGCCCGTTGGCGCAGGGCATCGGCCTGTTGCGCGGGCAAGTGGGCGGGTTGCTGCCCGTGTGCCAAGAGTGGCAAGCAGACCAGAATCGGGGCAAGCAGACGCATCATGGCTATTTTTTGTAATCAACCACCACCCGATAGGCCCCACTGTTGTCGGTTACATCTTTATCGTTGATGTTAAACGTAACATCGAGGTGTCGGCTGCCCGTCGTCTGAAACTCGCATTGTTTGCCACACAACCGCCACGCAGTTTCGGTATTGAGCTGATACATGAGGGCTGCGTGGTTCATAATCGTTATAAGGCTGTAGTCGTCAATCGGAAAATTGAACAGCCCACGCGCTAATCCATCGGGGCCAGTGGTACCCAATCAAATGCCCACTCGTATCTGCCCCAACGCGCTCACACTGAGGGTTCCCTGTTGGTCGAGCCGGATGGTGGTGTTCACGGGGCCACCCACGTCGAGCGTCAACGGCAGAAATTTAGCTTTCAAATCGGCACAGCCGCCGGGATACAGTTGGTTGATGGCCGCTGTTTCGTCGGCCATAGCCGAGACCGGCATCTCCCAGTCGGTGAGCGACATCAACGCCCCGGCCACGTTGCTCGTCGGCACGCCCGCATACAGCCCGGCGTGGTAGGCAACGGCTTTGGTGATGGCCTTTGGTGTCCAGTTTATGACATTGTTGAGCAGAATCTGGGCGGGTTTGCCCGCGTCCCGGCGCAGGGCAGCAGTCACGTTGGCGGGTTGGCGCAGCAGGCCGATGGGCGCATCAACCACGTCAACGGGCATCTCGGCGGGCGAGACAAACCGAATCTGGAGATCAACGCGGTCGGTAGCTGAAAAATCCAGAAACGTGATGTTCTTACAGGCCCGCTGCCAGCAATCGAAGCCCTCCCGAATGGCCGCCTTCTGGGTTTTATCATCTAATTTGGGATAGGTGTCGCTCAAAAAATACCGAAACGCGCAGGCATCGGTCGTTCGGCGGGCGGTGGTGCTACGGTCGGCACTGACGTAGGCAAACGGGGCAGTCGGTTCGGGAACGGGCTGGCAACCCTGTGCCAACGAGACGATTAACAACCCGAGTAGAAAAAAAGCGAAAAGGAGGAAAGAAGCGCATAGTATCGTTGTGTGAACTTTCAGATTAAACACCCGTTAATAGAAGGCAGGCTACTAAGATCAAAGCTAACCGTAAATTTATGAGTCGTTTTACAAATTACTTCCGTATTGGGCCAGTTTTCAATTACTTTCTCCGGGTGTTCCGCAAGCCCGACCCCAACCACCCCACCAACCTGAACCTGCGGATGATGCACGGCATCAACCGGATTTCAATTGTGATGTTCCTCTTCTGTGTTATCGTGATGATTGTGCGGGCCTGCACCCGGTAGGCAAGGTCAGATTTTTGAACAACTATGGCGCTCGAAACCCTCCGCGACTATTGCCTGACCAAACCCGGCAGCACCGAGTCATTTCCATTCGGCGAAACAACGCTGGTCTTCAAAGTAGGCGGCAAAATGTTCGCGCTGATGGACATTGAATCCCGACCGTTGCAGATTGCCCTGAAATGCGACCCCGAACGGGCCGTTGCCCTCCGCGAGCAATATGCGGCTGTGCAGCCAGGGTTTCACCTCAACAAAACGCATTGGAACACCGTTACTGTTGATGGCACAATTCGGCAGCGAGACCTCACCGACTCGATAGATCACTCGTATCAGTTGGTGCTGAAAAGTTTGCCGAAGCGGGTGCAGGGAGAAATAGAAAATGTTGTAATTTCGTTGTGAATCAGGTCAAAAAACGGGGGTATGGAAATTACACTGATGTCAGTCTTCTTTGTTGTTTATCTCATCATTCGGTATTACACCATTGACCACGATACGGTTGCCGAAAAAGACCTGAAACAGTTTCACAAAGGGATCACATTAGTTAGAGACCGGCAGTTTGAGGCTGGATTTACCTATTTCGACAACGCAGTGCGCCAGCATCCCAAGTCAGCTATTGCGTATGCCTACCGGGGTAAATGCCAACTCGCGCACGATAATCAATATTCGGCTATTTATGACCTAACGCAGGCTCTCAGCTTAGATAACACCCTGGCTGACTGCTACTTAGACCGGGGAATTGCGTTTTATCATACCGAACAGTTTCCCGAAGCCTTCCGGGAATTTGATAAGGCCGTGTGGTATTTCCGAGACGAAAAGCCCGATGCTTATCGGTGGCGTGCCTTAGCCCGGATCGAACTGCGCCAACTCCCGCAAGCCGAACATGACCTGCGCCGGGCGGTCTTGCTCGGCGACGAAGATTCGTTCCAGATTCTCCGCCAACCGCCGTTTACAAGGCCGGTTTATCAACGGAGATGATTTGTAGAAACGCATACTTGCGTCTCATTCCAGAACCGATTTTCGTTTACAAAACCGTCCGGCGGACAGACGCAATGATGCGTCTCTACTTCAATTTTCCCATCTGTTCAATATTGCGCTTGGTATCCATTTTGGTGGCCTGCGCTAATTCCATTGATTTTTGGGCGGCTTTCTGGGCATCATCCAGTTTTCCGGCCCGGCGGTTGGCCTCGGCGAGTTCAAAATACAGATCGGCCTGCTCAGGCGGGGTTCCTTTCTTCAACGCGAGCGCGTCCTGAATCCATTTTGTTACCGTTGGCGCATCGGCGGCATCAGGGCTGCTGCGGTTAAACAACCGGCTGACGTACAGGTACTCCGGCACCGTGAACGAAAATTTAGCGATGTGTTCGTTCATGCGGGTGGTGGCCTTTTCCGTTTGTTTGGCCCGGAAATACGCGTTCACTTCGGGCAGTAGCGTCCGGTTATTGGCAACCTGCTCGGCAATGCCAATCTTCACCAAACCGTCGCGCACCTGCAACACTTTGTTGGCCGGGTACTGACTGCCGCGCCCGCTATACAACGACGACATCAGGATATTTTCGGCCACATCGCGGGGGTTTACCTGATCACTGGCGTAAGGCTTATACGTGTCGAGGTGGGTTATTAAGTTGACAGCCAGTGGGTTATCCATATCCATCACCAATTTTTGCAGCACCAGAAAATTCATACTACTCCCAATTTGATCGGCAGACTGTAGCTTGGCGTATTCGTCCATTGCCCGGATATTGGCAACGGTATCGGTGGTGACTTTGGCAAACATCCCGTAGTCAACCAGAAAATTGGGGTTGCGTTCGCCCTGTTCAAATCGCTGTTTGTAGGCAATAGCGCGGGCTGCCGGGTCGAGGGCGACGTTACCGTGCCGGATGATTTCCTCAACGGCGTTGTTGCTCATAGCCGAGTGCAGGAGATTGCCCTGCGCATCGAAATACAGAAACAACGGTAACGATGGTATAAACAGCTTTTTCTTCGTCAGAAACGCCTGCGTGCCTTTTTGCATGATGTCTAAGCGAGTGCTGACAAAGTTAGCGTTGTAGAATTTTCCCGCTTTTTTGTCGGCCAGGGTCGGCATAAAACTCTGGCAAACGTGGCAGGTTGGCGAAAAAATCTCCACAAAAATGGGCTTGTTGGCTTTTCGGGCTGCTGCCAATGTTTGCTCAATACTGCCGGGCAGAAAATTAATGCCTCCGACTGAGTTATGGTTTTCGGCTTGTTTGGGCGGATTGTGCTGTTGCTGTCCGCAGGCAACGCTCACGCCAAAAAGAAGGATAAAGAGGGGCCAGGTTTTCATGAAATTAGTTTGTGGTTCGTAGTTTGAGGTTTGTAGTTGCTGCCGCGAGAGCAAGACTGCGATAGCAACTACAAACCTCAAACTACGAACTCATTTTTGTTGACTTGCTTTAATTTCCTGCTGAACGCGCTTGCTCATGGTTTGGCACAGGCCGAGAATATCGTCGGCCATCTGTGCGTCGCCGGTGGCGGTGCGGATGGTGCCGGCCAGCCCGTCCATGATTTCGATCACAAATCGCTTCATGTCAAAAACGTCCATGTCATTGGTCCAGAGACCAATTTGCAAGGTGCTGTTATGGTACTGATCCCAGATCGAGAGGGCAATCGCTTTGGTATCGCTAAGTCCTTCGTTGGGGTTTTCGGTTGCGTCCCAGTAGATTTTCTGCGGAACGTTTTCTCCGTCTAACTCAACGGAGAAGTGGATATCAGATTTTTTCATTTGTGTTAGCGTGTTCGGTTTCAGTCGTCGTCCTCATCATCATCGGGCGCGGGCGGAATATCAATTCCGGCAAAGAGTTTGTCCATTTTCTCGGCGTATTCTGCCGTATCGTCCATAAAAAACTGCACGTCTGGCACAATCCGAAGCTGATGCCGAACGCGCTCGCCGAGGTGCTGCCGGATAACGCGGCTGTTTTCGACGATACTGTCTAAGAGGAGTTGTTTGTTCTTGGTAGCCAGAAAGCTCAGGTATACGCGGGCGATGCTCAGATCGGGCGAAACGCGCACGGTTGTGACCGTGATAAAGGCTCCACCGAAAAGGTGAGGCACATCACGCTGAAATATTTCGCTTAAGTCTTTCTGCAACTGCCGCGCCACTTTCTGTTGTCGTTTCGATTCCATCCTGCAAATATCCGTAATTTCGTGGCAGTTCATTGTAGTTTGAAGTTCATAGTTCGTAGTTCGTAGTTCGTAGTTCCTGCCGGGGCTACTCCTGCTTGCGTGCTTTGTTCAGCTAACTACGAACTACGAACCACGAACTAACCCATGTTAAGTTTTTTCCGAACCTACGCACCTTATCAATACGTGACCCTGCTGGCCTTGCTTGCGTTGGTGCGTTTGCCGTTGTTGATCAGCCCATTACCATTACTGATTCCCGAACTGAACTGGCTGCTGGTGGGCGAGCAGATGAATCAGGGTCATTTGTTATACCGCGACATCTGGGACAGTGTCAGCCCGCTTTCGGCATTGGTGTATTGGTTTTTACACGCCGTTTTTGGGCGATCTCAACTCTCATTTCAAATAGCAGCAACGGTAGTTTCGGCGTTTCAGGTAGCTTATTTCAACTACCTTACCAACACCCGAAATGTGTATCGGGAGCGAAATTTCTGGCCCGGTCTGCTCTATGGCCTGTTTCTACACCTGTCATTCGATTGCCTGACACTTTCTCCCGCACTCCTAACAACCACGTTTCTGTTGCTGGCTTTTGGCACTGTTATCCGACAAATGGAACGCTGGGGAGCTACTGACGAAGTGTTCGAGGCCGGGCTGTATCTGGGTCTGGCTACGCTCTGTTACCTGCCTTCGGCGGTGTTTATGCTCTGGGCATCGGTGTCGCTGCTGCTCTTCACCGGGGCCACATTCCGGCAACACTTGCTGGCTCTGTTCGGCTTCGTGTTCCCGATAGCCGTAACGGTGCTTTTTTATTATTTCTACGAAAGTCTTGACGAGTTTAGCCGCAACCTGCTGGCGGCAGTGTTTCGGGTGCGGCAATATCCGCTTTCTGATTTTGGAGCCGTGTTAACCGCGCTCGCTGTGCCATTAATTGTGGCCGTGCTGGGTTTTTTGCGGCTACTCCGCACCAGCAACAGTAACTTTCAGCAACGCTGTCAGCAGATTATGATGCTTTGGTTTATTGCGGCTTTGCTCACCGTACCGCTGGCTCCGTTTCTGGCTCCAATGGTATTTTTGCCGTTTATGCCGGTGCTGGCCTTTTTTGCCGTGTTTTATTTTGAAACATTCCGCCGGTTCTGGCAAGCCGAAATCGCGTTTCTGGTGATGTTAGGGCTGTTATTGATCGTGTTTTATCAGGGTGCGCTGGGCATTATTCCCGGCGTTGACGTTGGTCAGTTGACTAAACTCCGCGTTAAACCCTCGCCGTTGCCGGGCAATATCGAACACCAGAAAATTCTGATTATTGGCGAAGACCTGAGTGCTTACCGCCAAAACCTGCCCGCCACACCGTATCTCAACTGGGACCTGGCCCGGTATGACTTAGAGAATTTAGACAATTACGAAGCCGTTATCAGCACTTACAACCATTTCCGGGCCGACCCGCCCAACTACATCATTGACCGCGAGAACGTGATTCCGAAACTGTTTCAACGTGCGCCCGCCCTGGCCGCCCGCTACGAAAAAACTGCCGAAGCGGGGGTGTATAAAAGGCGAAAACAGTGACGACAAAAGAGAGAAAGGTATGCAGCGGATTCCCGGCTTTGCCCCCGTCCCCGTCGTCCTTCTTTTTGAACCCCTCGACTACAATTCCGGTTATGCTTTCCCGATGCAAAATTGACTATGAACTCCAAAGAAGACGTTTTCCGGTCTGGTCCTCAGCCCAACGGACAAATCCTGCAAGAAATGCCACAGCGCGACGAATCGCTGCTGACCCCCGAAGAGCAACGCCTGAAAGATGCCTTTGATAACCACGATTGGCACGAGATAAAATCATCAGACTCGTGGGTGATTCTTAAGATCATGGCCGAATTTGTTGAAGGCTTTGATAAGCTGGCACAGATTGGCCCCTGCGTCTCGATTTTTGGCTCGGCCCGCACCAAACCTGACAATCCGTACTACAAAATGACCGAAGAAATCGCGGCTAAACTCGTTCGGCACGGCTACGGCGTGATTACCGGCGGAGGGCCGGGGATTATGGAAGCGGGTAGTAAAGGAGCGTTTGAGCAGGGCGGCAAATCCGTTGGGCTCAATATTAAATTGCCCTTTGAGCAGCACAGCAACATTTATATTGACCCTGACAAAAACATCAACTTCGATTTCTTTTTTGTGCGAAAAGTGATGTTCGTCAAATACGCGCAGGGTTTTGTGGTGATGCCCGGCGGGTTCGGCACCCTCGACGAATTGTTTGAGGCCATGACGCTGATTCAAACCAAAAAAATTGGCCGTTTCCCAATCGTTCTCGTCGGTAAAAGCTACTGGCAGGGTTTGCTCGACTGGATTATGAACACGATGCTGGCCGAAGAACACAACATCAACCCCGAAGACATGAAACTTATCAGTTTGGTTGATACCCCCACCGAAGCCGTTGCCGTGATTGATGCGTTTTATGAAAAGTATCTGCTGAAACCGAATTTTTAAGCGGTTCGTGGTTTGTCGTTCGTGGTTGGCTACCGCAGGAATAAGACGCGGCAACCAACCACGAACGACAAACCGTAAACTACGAACTGGTCAAAACGCCAGATACGGCGCGATTTTCTCAATCGTTTTGGCATCCAGAATCCGAATTGGTTTCAGGGCTTCGGCGTTGGCGTAGGCTCCGTGCTGCTCCCGGTAGCGGACGATGATTTCGGCTTGTCGGCGCGAGAGATACGGGCTGCGGTCAAGTTCTTCGGCAGTGGCAGTATTTACCGAAACCTTTCGCACGTCGGTTTTGATGCGGGCGTATTGCTGTAACTCGCTCAACGACAACGAGTCAATATTAAAAATCTCGGCAAACTGCTCGGTGTTGGCAAACCCGCCGAGCGCGTCGCGGAATTTTACAATCTGCCGCGCCCGGCCAGAGCCGATGCCTTTCAGGGCAATCAGTTGGGCTGTGTCGGCGGTATTAATGTCGAACGGCTGAATCACGGGCTTGACATACGCGGGTTTTTCGTACCGATTTGCGTTCGCACTCGGCCCGCCTGATTTGTCGCCGGTTGCATTGTCAGCAAACCGATTGCCCAACGGCCCCGATTGTCTTCCTTGTCCCTTTCCTTCTTTCAGTTGAATATACGGTTCAAGTTGGTCGTATAAGTCGGGCGGGAAATCGTAGATGCGGAGAAGGTCTTCTTTTTTGCGAAACTGCCCGCCTTTGCTCCGGTATTTGTCAATCCGTTCGGCCATGTAGCGCGGCAAACCGAGTTGCTGCCACTGCGACACGCTGGCCGTGTTGGGGTCAAAGTTGAATAGTTTCGGCTCCGAGAAACGCTCCGACGTGGTTTTGTCATCATTGCTGTTGCCGCCGTAGCGATTGCCGTACTGTGATTTACGGTCGGCTTCCTGGCGGGTGTCTTCGGTCTGCATCAGGGCCACGAGACTGTCTAATGTCCGTTGGTCGGCATCAGACGTGTCGTTTTGGGGGGCCGGAGCCAGCCACCGATACAGAAACGGCGCGGCCAACAGCAACAAAATCAGGACGAGCAACACC
>JBBRUV010000034.1:0-20641 GCA_038247465.1 Cytophagales bacterium | reverse complement strand
CGCATATAGTACGCGTCACTACATTCCCCGCCGAACGGCCCGATACAACACTTCCATCACGTTTGTGCGAGTGTTAAGGGTACTGATTTTTCCGTTCTCGCGGGTGGGATACACCCGGTTCGACAGAAACACGTAGGTCAGACCCAACGCCGGATCAACCCAGACGAACGTGCCGGTGAAGCCCGAATGACCAAAACTGCCGGGGCTTGCCGACCTCGGTGCGTTGCCCGAATACCGGAACGTGGGCTTCTCGAAACCGATGCCCCGCCGGTTGCCAATCTCCGGGAACTGGTAACGGGTAAACTCAAACATGGTTTCGGGAGTCACAAACTGCTGCCCGCCGTAGCTGCCCCGTTGCCGGTACATCTCCAACACTTTCATTAAATCATTCGCCGTGCCGAACAGCCCCGCGTGGCCCGATAGTCCGTCGAGCATGGCCGCGCCCTCGTCATGTACACGGCCCCAGATGAGCGTTTTCCTGAACAGCGAGTCATATTCTGTCGGCACAATGCGTGACAGCGGGTAAAACCGGCGCGGGTTGTAGGTCAGGGTGGTGGCTCCGAGGGGGCGGTACAGGTTGGTTTTCAGGTAGCTCTCAAATTCCTGGCCCGTCTGCCGCTTCACAATTTGGGGGTAGAGATAAAATGACAAATCACTATACACATAGTCAGGAAGGCCGTTTTTGGCGGGTTCGTTCAGGGGCGATTCCCGAATCTGGTCATAAATCGTGTTGCGGTAGCTACGGTACAGAAACAAACTGTCGGTTACGGCAATGGGGTATCTCCGCGACGAATCAGTGCTGAACGTTTTGGGTTTGAACGTGCCTTGCAACGGCCCGGCTTCGGTGTTTTTGGTGTCGCGCCAGAACGGAATCCAGGCTTTCAGCCCGGCCTGATGCGTCAGCACGTCGCGCCATTTGATATTGGCCTTGTTTGATTTGCGGTAATCGGGCAGGGTTTCGCCCATCGTACCATCGAGACTAAATTTCCCGGCATCAACCAGCCGCATCAACGCCGGAACCGACGCACTGACCTTTGTAACAGACGCAAAATCGAACAGGTCATTGAGTTGGGTAGGGCCGGGGTTTGCGCCGTAGCGGGCATCGTAGGTGTGGGTTCCGTAGGCTTTGCGGAAGATCACCTTACCGTCTTTTGCCAACTCCACCACACAACCCGGAAACGCTTTTTGGGTCAGGCCAACGGTTATGAGCGAATCAATTTGCCGGGTCAGGTAGCGGCTGTCCACCCCAACTTCTTCGGGAATGGTGTATTTCATCCGGCCCAACGGCTTGATTGTCAGCCCCGTACCGAACCGAAACTGCGCATTGACCGACACCGGCAACCGCCCTTCCGCGCCGATAGCCCCAAAAATGAGTTGCGCCGAGAGGTCTTCGGTAAAATTGGTCAGTTGGTAGGGCAGCACAATGGCCCGCGCCCGGTCGAGACCAGGGAGTTTGTCGAGCGAATAGACGTTGCCAAACACCGTCACCACCGCCCGACCTGTGTTGGCAAGTTCCTGCACCAGAGCCGCCGTTTTGGGCTGCAGTCCATATTTCGCGCCGGGTCTGATGTTGTTCAGGTGAACACCAACCAACAGCAAATTATACCCGGCCAACTGCTCCCGAACGCGATTAATAACCGAATCGGGCATGGCCGACGAAAGCGTATAATGGTCAACGGTGGTGTAGTCGGTCAGGCGTTGCTGAAACAACGTGGGTTGTCCATTGGCCGGGCCTTCTACCGAAACCGACGCAATCCTCAGCGTATCAAGGGCTTGCAACGGCAGCAGGTTGCTGTCGTTTTTTAGGATAGTCAGGCTGGCTTCGGTCAGTTTGCGGTTAATCAGGTCAGACTGTGGCTGGTTCAAATCACTGACTAAGTTATCCAGCGAAATGGACCGAAACTGGTCTAACCCAACCCAGGCTTTGGCCTGTAATACTTTCAGACACCGGGCATTAAGCGATGCCTGCGTAAGCCGCCCTTCCTGCACCGCCCGTTGAATTTCGGCAATCGCTTTCGGCACATCGGGCGAAAATTCCAGCACGTCCATCCCCGCCTGTAGGCCCAACGCATCGGCCTGACCGGGAGCGTAGTATTTACTCAAACCCTGCATATTCATAGCATCCGAGAAAATCAGACCCCGGAAACCGAGTTCGTCGCGCAGCAAACTCGTCACGATTTGGGGCGAAAGCGTGGACGGGCGGTTACGGGTAGTGTCTAACGCCGGGATGCTCAGGTGCGCGACCATCACGCCCGATGCGCCCGCCCGGATGAGTTCCCGAAACGGATACAGTTCAAGGCTGTCAAGTTCGGCGCGGCTTTTGGGAATCACGGGCAAATCATAATGCGAATCAACGCCGGTATCGCCGTGACCAGGGAAGTGCTTGATGCTTGTTATCAGACGGTTATCTTCCATGCCGCGCATGTAGGCCAATGCCTTGCGGGTAACGGCTTCGCGGTTTTCGCCGAACGACCGGAAGTTAATTACCGGGTTATTGGGGTTGTTGTTTACGTCAACCGAGGGTGCGAAATTGACATGAATCCCAAGCCGGTGGGCCTGCCGGGCAAAGTCGCGGCCCATATCATAAATCAGGTTGTCGCGGTCGGCGGGCATGGCTCCCAGGGTCATTTGATACGGAAACCGCACGGTGCTGTCTAAACGCATCGCCAGGCCCCATTCGGCATCCATCGCAATCAGCAACGGCACCGACGACCCGGCTTGCAGCCGGTTGGTAAGCCGCGCCTGCCGCACCGGGCCACCCTGAAAAAACACCACCCCGCCGAGTTTGTAGGTTTTGACCAACGCGGCTAATGAATCTTCGTAGGCCCGGCTCCGGTTCGAGTAGCCGGCCACCATAATCAGTTGCGCGATTCGTTCATCGGGCGTGAGGGCGTTAAATACCGAATCGGCCCAGACAGCGGCCCGCGCCGTGGGGCTGGCTGGGAAAAATCGGGGAAGTTGGGCCGTTTGGGAATTAGTCGTTTGGGCGTGAAGCGAGACGGTAAGCAGCGCGAGGGCAGCAGCAAGAGCAAGGCGAAGGTTCATGCGGCCAAAATTAAACAGGACGGTCAGGAAAAAACTATTTTCCACCCTTGATACTGAAATTAGCCGTGTGAATCGCCTTAGCGCCTCAACATCACCGCCCGGAGTTATCAGCTATCAGTCTTTGGCACGATAATCCCGTCGGTAAGCTGGAATTTTGTGTATTAGCGGTTCAGTACGCGCCCACAAACAGGCCTCAGCGTTTATTCCGCCTACTTTGCCCCTCCTTCCGAACGCTGATAAAAAACCCCACGTTTCTGTCGTACAAATCGCCGATGTCAACGGCGGTAGCTGCGGTCATGGTTACGCCCCCCAGCACGTCGAGCGGGGCCGAAATGCTGAACAGACCCGAAAACTGCTCGACGGGCTGCGGAAACGGCACTTCGTATGTGCCATTGTTCTGGCTGTATGATGCTTTTGCCCGGAACTCAAAAAAGTCCATCACCTGCCCCGCCAGCCCAAGATGCCAGACAATAACGCGGTTGTTGATGGTAAAGGAATACTGGGGTAAATCGCCCCGGACTTCGGTGTTTGGGGTGATAATTATCGCGGCCCCGCATCCAGAACGGAATCAGGCCGGTAGTCGAAAAATAACTGCCCACCTCCGTGCGATAGCGCAACGGCTTAGGGCCGCGCTGCCCAAAACAGCACGTGGCCGATAGTAGCAGCAGGTAAAAGACACGCATAGAGAGACTTAGCTGAGAGAACACACTGGTAAAAGTAGGTACTACAAAAACAGTGCTGAAAATCACGACCTTACTTAAATTCGGCATCGGTGCGTGAATTCGGTGTATATTCTACACCGATGGCTGAATTACAATAGCTTTGTGGCAAAAAAAGTATGCAAAAAATCGAGACCGCCCAGGCCCTAAAAGCTCGGCTGCAATCCATTCTGAACACCGTCGAAACGGAATTTATACCGCTGCCAATTGAGCAGCTTCGCCAAAAACCAGCCAATAGCGGTTGGAGCATCGTAGAATGTTTGCAGCACCTGAATTTAGCCGAACGGTTTTATATCCGCAGTCTGCAACACAAAGCCGACGGGCTGAAAATCAGCCAGATCAGCCCCACCGACCAGCCGTTAAAAAGCGATTGGGTTGGGCAACTGCTCATCCAGATTGTTGATCCTAAATCAAAAACCAAATTCCCCGCCCCCGGATTGGTACGCCCCCGCCCGGCTACCGATTTAGACCCTGCCGACGTGATGAACCAGTTTGTAACCTTGCAAACAACATTACTCGGTCTGCTCGATAAGGCTGTTTATGCCGACTGGAACCGCGATAAAATACCGACGTTGTTTGGCAACTGGCTCAAAATCAGGCTTGGTGATGCTCTGCGGATGCTGGTGGCCCACTCGGAGCGGCATATCAATCAGGCGATGCGGGTGAAAGCCGAAATGGGTAAATTTGTGTAAAACAACAGCAGATAATTATGGCTTTTAGAACCTATAAAACATTAGGTGAGGTGCTGAAGAAGTACCAAATCATGTATCAGGAAGATTCATTTGTTACTCCTGAGAATCGGGCGGCCAACTACCCCCGACCGACTAAAGGAAGAAATAGCGTTTACGCGCCGGGAAATTCCGTATGAAACAGTACATAACCACCGACCCCTGGCGCATTATCGAAACCGGTTTCCACCGCCAACACAACGAAATCACCGAAAGCCTGATGAGTCTCGGCAACGGGCGCATGGGCGGACGCGGCAATTTTGAAGAGAAATTTACCGGCAAAACCCTGCCCGGCAATTACGTGGCCGGGGTTTATTATCCCGACAAAACCCGCGTCGGCTGGTGGAAAAACGGCTACCCCGACTACTTCGCCAAAGTTCTCAACGCCACCAACTGGATTGGTATTGACGTGGACATCGCCTACGAAACCCTCGACCTCAACACCTGCGAAGTCCGTGATTTCCGGCGCGAACTCAATATGCAGGAAGGCTACCTCGAACGGTCATTTATTGCCGTGCTGAAAAGCGGGAACGAACTCAAAATCAACGCCAAACGCTTTTGCTCCCTCGTTGACGACGAAGCCGGCGCCATCCGGTACAGCATTACGCCCCTGAATTTCGACGCGAAAATCACCCTCACGCCCTACCTCGACGGAGCCATCCGAAACAAAGATGCCAACTACGATGAAACGTTTTGGGATGAAGTTCGGAAAGAAACCGGCTACGGCGAAGCGTATATCGAACTGAGAACCCGTAAAACCGGCTTCCACGTCGTGACCGGAATGTGCGTTGAGATTGAGCAGGATGGCGTGAAAGTTGATTACCAGAGTCAGCCGTTGAAATACGAAAAATACGTTGCCAACCGCATCTCGCTCGATTGCCGGGCCGGGCAGGAAACCGTGCTATTCAAATATGGCGTGAATCTGTCGTCGCAACATTACGACACCGATTCGCTCATGCGCGAGACCCGCGCCTACATACAGCGCATCTCGCGGAAAGGCTTTGAGAAAATGCTGGTTGAACAGCAGCAAGCCTGGGCCGATAAATGGAAAACAAACGACATCGTGATTGACGGTGACCCCGCCGATGCGGGGCAGGCGATTGCGGCTCAACAGGGAATCCGGTTCAATATTTTTCAGCTAAACCAGACCTACACCGGCGAAGATGAACGGCTCAACATCGGGCCGAAGGGCTTCACCGGCGAGAAATACGGCGGCTCAACCTACTGGGATACCGAAGCGTATTGTTTGCCGTTTTACTTAGCCACCGCCGATCAGCGCGTGGCCCGAAATCTCCTGATTTACCGCTATAAACACCTCGGCAAAGCCATCGAAAACGCGCAGAAACTCGGCTTCCGGGCCGGGGCCGCGCTCTACCCGATGGTGACCATGAACGGCGAAGAATGCCACAACGAATGGGAAATTACGTTCGAGGAAATTCACCGCAACGGAGCCATCGCCCATGCCATTTATGATTACGTACGCTACACCGGCGACGAACAGTATCTGGTGGATTATGGCTTAGAAGTACTAATCGCCATCAGCCGGTTCTGGAGTCAGCGTGTGAACTGGTCGAAAGAAAAAAATCAGTATGTGATGCTCGGCGTGACGGGGCCAAACGAGTACGAAAACAACGTCAACAACAACTGGTACACCAACTACATTGCCGCCTGGACTCTGCGCTACACCCTCGAAGCCATTGAGCTAGTTAAGACGGTGGATGCCGGCAAATACGCGGCCCTCGCCGACCGGATTCACTTCCGCGAGGAAAAAGAGTGTGAAACCGCCCGGCACATCATCGCTGCTATGCACTACCCCTACTGCGCTGATCGTCAGGTGTTTTTGCAACAAAGTGATTTCTTAGACAAAGACCTGATGCCGGTGGCTGACATACCCAAAGGCCAGCGTCCGTTGAACCAAAACTGGTCGTGGGACCGGATTCTGCGGTCGTGTTTCATAAAACAGGCCGACGTGTTGCAGGGCCTGTATTTCTTTGAGGATGAGTTTGACACCGACACGCTCAAGCGCAATTTCGACTTTTATGAGCCGATGACCGTGCATGAATCGTCATTGTCGCCGTGCGTACATTCTATTCAGGCATCAAAGCTGGGTTATGCCGAGAAAGCCTACGAACTGTATCTCCGCACGGCCCGGCTCGACCTCGACGATTACAACAACGACACCGAAGACGGCTGCCACATTACGTCAATGGCTGGCACGTGGTTAGCCGTTGTGCAGGGCTTCGGCGGGATGCGGGTGAGCAAGGCGGGGCAGTTGAGTTTTGAGCCATACTGCCCGGCGGGTTGGCAGTCGCTGGCGTTCAACGTCCGGTTTCGGGGGGCGTTGTTGCAGGTGCGCGTCACCCCTGATGCGGCCACGGTTGAGCATTTAGGCGGGCAGCCCGTAACATTATTGCTGCGGGGTGAGGCCTTGAATTTGCCAATTTCATAATGAATAAATGGGTTTGTGGGCAATAAAATGGCTACTTTTAGTGTCCACAAACCAACCTGACAACTCACAATGACCGCAATCGTTTTTACCCCGCCCGGCTTTCCCCTCACCCTGCGCCAACGTAAACAGGCTCCGGCTGTGCTGCGGGCCAAAGCCACATTTGAGGAGTATGTAGAATTTTCGGAATACTGCCCCTATAACGTTGAGTACTACAACGGAGAAATTATTTCGATGAGCAAAACTTCTTTTTCCCAAGAATCATTAGTTACCCGTCTATTAGCCCTATTTGGTAATCTTTTTGATGACGACAACGACTTGATCATTGCCAGTAGCCATATTCTGATTCATGTGGTGGCAACGGGCAATTCATTTAACGCTGATGTGAGTATTGTGCGGGGCGAACCTGACTATCTGCAATTACCAAGTGGGTTATTGTCAACGGCTGAGGTTCAGAACCCCACGTTGGTTGTTGAAGTCCTCTCGAAAAGCACAGTGGGCTATGACCAAAACGAAAAACTTGATGAATACCAACAGATTCCGTCGTTAGAGCAAGTCTTATTCGTGAGCCAATATAGACCGTTGGTAACATCGTATCGGCGGTCAGCAACGCCGGGCCTCTGGCTCAACACCAGTTTTCATGCCCTAACCGATACCGTTCAGGTACTGAATAAATCGGTTTTAGTGAGCGACATCTACCGGAAATTCAAATTTGCCTGAATTTATCCACTGAACAGTAATCTACCCGTTTCTGCACCGGGCGTGGTATTTTTGCCCGATGGTTTTCTCTCGCACACAACTTCTTGGTGGTTTAGCCACGCTGCTGCTCCTGGGTGGGCTGGCGTGGTGGGCCTTCAGCCCGTCGCAATCGCTGGCCGATTCGGTACCGGACGACGCGCTGCTGACCCTCGACAGCCCCGTGTTGCAGGATGCCGTGACCGAGCGCGTCCGGCAAACAGAGATGCCCTTGCCATTCGTGCCTGTATTTAGCGAAGCCCGGCAAGCCCTCGAACGCCCGTTTCTGGCCATGCTCGATACCGCGCAGACGCGCAAACTGCTGGCCCGGAAAGATATTCGGTATTCACTACACACCACGTCTAAAAGCGGCCTTGATTTTGTGTTTTATGTACCAATCACGTCCGCCGATAAATCTCTTCTTGACAGCCTGAACCACCCCGATTCCGACCGATTTCGGGTACTGACGCGCACCTTCAACGGCGAAACCATCCACGAGTTAATCAGCCTCTCCAACGAATCATTCGGGCACTGGCTCCTGACTGATGCGGGGCTGATTGGCAGCGCGTCGGGCGTTCTGCTCGAAAACGTGATCCGCAAACGCCACCGCTACCGTTGGCGATTCGGCCCGGCGCAAACGCCCCTCGAAGCCGGTCAGATTGCCCGGTTGTCGGTTCAGCCCGACGTAGTACGGCAACTGTTTGAGACCGACAACGGCTCTCTACTGAGGCTGTTTTTGCCCAAACACCTCAATCTGCGGTTTCGGCAGGCCGACACCCGGACGCACTTGGTGGGTTATGCCACCGACGACATTGCCGACCGGCGCGACGTATCGGACTTATTTTCAGGCCAAACGCCGGTCAGAATTGGTGCTGCCGCGCTCATTCCGCAGTCAACGGCCACGCTCTATCACATTGGCCTGACCGACGCCCCCCGATTTGGGAAGCACGTGCGGAACCTGCTCGAAGCCAACGCCACCGGCCCGCTCAAAACGCGGCTGGCCCGCATCAAACCAGCCGCCGAACAAGTATTTGAAACGCTGGGCCGTGATGTATTGCTCTGCCAACTCGAATCATCCGTTGGGGCGAAACGGCAGGTTCTGGTGCTGTCAGCAACAAATACACCTGCCTTATCGGCGGCTGTGCAACAGGTAGCGCGGCTGGCCGGCGCGGGTAAGCCAACCCCATCAAGAGCATTTCTGGGGCATAAACTCCTGCGCCTGCCGGTTGACGAACTACCCGCGTCGCTGTTTTCGGGGCTGTTCACAGGTTTCCGCGAAAGCTGGATTACGCGGCACGGCAACAACCTGATTCTGGCCAACGGCGAGGAAGTGATGCAGGATTATTTGCAGCAAATCAGCCGCCGAGGCACCTGGGCCAGCGACCCGCGCCAAACGACGCTGCTCCAAAACATCCTGCGGGCGGCCAATTTCACGGCGTTTGTGCGGGTCAACCGGGCCGAAAACCCGTTGCCCGATGGGTGGCCCCCCGCCTGGCGCGAGCTTATTGGCGGCACGCTCCCCACCCTCGAAAACATGGTCTATCAGGCCAGTTACGGCAACAACAACATCGCCAGCACGCTCGTGCTGGGCCGCACCACCCGCCGGGCTTCTGAAGCGGTGCTGAACAAACTGCTGCTGCGCCGGAAGGTTGAGTTTAACGCGCCGTTGATTGCCGCACCCGTTGTAACGGGCAGTTTGCAGGACGGTTCGGCGCAGTTTTACGCCCAAAACCAGGCCGGGCAGTTTGTTCTTGTCACACCTGATGGGCAAAAAATTGTGCAGGATAGTACCCATGGCCCCATAAGAAGCAATGTGGTAGCGGCAGATTTCCTGAACAATGGCCGGTTGCAATACCTGTTTATGACCGACCAAACGCTTTACATCGCCGATCCGATTCAGGACAAACAGCAGCAATCGGTGCAGCTACGGTCCATTCGGCTCCCTGCCGGTCTCGACCCGTCATTTCTGGCTCTGCCGCGCAACAACCGCCAACGCAATCTGGTGGCTCTGGCCGCTCACCGCAACGGCCATATCTTCGCCCTCGACCGCCAACGCCGGGCCTTTATCCGGCTCGCCAAAGCCACAAAGCCGGGGCCGTTACTATTGCCGTTTCAGGTGCTCGAAACCACCGACGGTATGGATATTCTGGCCCTGCAAACCGATGGAACATTGAATCGCTGGCACGACACGGGCAAACAAGCCGACCATTACCCGGCCAAAATCGAGGTTGAAGGCGTTCGGAATCCGTTTGTCAGCCCGGCTCTGCAACCGGCAGGCAGTAGCCGGGTAGAGGTGGTCTCGGAAGACGGCGAACTCATGCAACTGAATCCCAACGGCCTGATTGCCAGTCGCAGCCAACTGTACCGACCCGTGCGCGATGGCTCGTTCAGGCTCTTCCCCGACGTGCAGCAACGCGATTGGCTGCTGCTGCTCACCACCGACACCGAAGTAGCGGTGTTAGACAAAGCGGGCAACCGGAAATTTGAGATTCGGGGAATGCAGCCCGGCAATAGTGCCGTGCAATACCATCGGCTGGGGGGCGGTGTGGCCGTTATTAGTGTTAAGTCGGGGACTTTTACCACATTGTTTACGCCCGATGGCCGCACGATTGGCGACAAGGCCATTCCGTCTGATTTCCCGGTAACGCTGCAATTCGATGAACAGACCAACGAACTATACGTGCTGAGTGGCGTGGCAAAGGCCGTGCAGTTATTTTCGATACGATTAAAGTAAATGGATGATGAATAACGGTCAATTCCTTCCAGTTATCCAGTATCCAGTATCCAGTATGAAATACCTTATTCTCCTTTTCGTCCTTATTCTCTGGCTTGGCGGTTGCTCGCGGGAGGTCATGAAAACGCTCTACAAAACGGGCGTAATTGCCGATGACTACCGCTATGGCGACCTCTACCGGCTCTCGAACCTGCCGCAATTCAAAGACCCGGTGCAGCCCTGCCCACCGATCCGTCTCCCCTCCCCGTCTTTTAGGGAAGAAGCCGGAATAAAAACTGCACTTTATGTGATTGGCGATAGTTTTACCGAACCCGAACGGTTGAGCCAACACGATTTTCCGGGCAGTGATTTTCTCCGCACGAAGTGGGAAAACAAAAACACCGTGCAGTTAGACACGGCCAAACAGAACATCTTACTGCTCGAAACCGTTGAGCGGCACTTCCGGGAGCATTTTGCTCAATCCGTTTCTACTCTGACCATTGCGGTTGACACGGTTAGCCGTCAGTTCCGGCGGGGAACCGCACCAGCAACTACCCTCAGCACAAAGCCACACCAATCGCTGACGCGCCGGGTTTCAGATTTTATTCAGTCGAAAGGCATCGAGGAACGGCTCGAAACGGTACTTTTTAGCCACGCTGTTTTCTTGTGGTTTAAAGAACGGAAAGCCAGCCTGAACCTGAATTGGTTTGGCCGGGTGGCTCCCACGGTGGGCATTTCGCAAGACAGAAACCACCTGTTCGCCGGTTTGGATACCGACACTACCAAGCGCAAAAACTCGTCGTTCTCACCCCTGCCCGAAACCGAACTCAACGCCCTGATTGACAGCGTAAATGCCACCGCCGACCGCTATAAAACCGTAGGTTTCAATACTGTTTATCTGACTATTATCCCCAATAAATCCAGCATTTTAGACCCCACACAGGGTCAGTACAACCACCTTATTGAGCGCGTTGAGAGCCATCCCCGGCTGCGGGTGGCGGTTATATCAGTCTATGATGTTTACAAACGCCGGTCGGCCAGTGTCTATGCTCTTGGCGATTCGCACTGGAACTGCACGGGGCGGGGCATCTGGATTCAGGAGGTCAGGGAAACAATTAGCCGGTGAGGACACTGACTATGTGAATTATTGTTTCAGCGATCAGTCGGCAGGAATAAAAAAATCCTCGCAACAAACTGATTAACAGTGCGTTGCGAGGAAACTAAGTACCGGGTGCCGGACTCGAACCGGCATGTCCTTGCGAACAATGGTGTTTGAGACCATCGCGTCTACCGGTTCCGCCAACCCGGCATCTTGGAAACGGGAGTGCAAAAGTAGCAACCGGGGTTGGATTTCCAAATCTGGGGCCAGCTAAATTTCAAGAAAGACCTATTTTTTGTCCTTCTGTGCTGTTAGTTCCTGCCCCATCACCTGAATTAGTACACTACTGATAGTCTTATCCATTTCGCGGTTAAAGATATACATCGTACCATAACTGCTGGTTGATTTAAAGATGTGGTCTTCGTTTTGCTTCAGGATTTTGTTCCGTCCATAGCCATCGATTTCGCCATAAAGCTCACCTTTTTCAACCGTAATCGTCACTTGTGAGGCAGGGCTGCCAGCCGAGAAACTATATGTGCCGGCAAACTGCGTTAAGTCAGTTGAATCGGCATAAGTGTGGTTTGACAACGTATGCACCACATTTTGGGCGGTATAGACAGGGGTCAACCACGTTGAACGGCATAGAGCAGTGCTGGCAAGGGCAACACTAAACAGGGCAACAAGCAAAAGTTTCATCTGGATTATCGGTTTTTGAGATGGTACTACAACGTTACGGAAAATTTGGCGTAGGCAATCGGGCCTTTGTAGAAAACATCGCCCTCAGCAGCCATACCGAACCGTCGGTAAAAGTCAGCCGCCGACAGCCGGGCATCGCACCAGATTTGGGTAGCTCCCAGTCGCCGGGCTTTGGCAAAGGTGTGTTGCAGCAGGGCCGTGCCAATGCCGCGCCCCTGCCAGTCGGGATGGGTGGCAAATTTCCGAAACCGGGCAACCGGGCCAGTTACAAACAACGAAATCACGGCAACGGGCTGATCGTCAACTGCCGGTTCGGGCTGTTCGGTGATGGGCAAAAATGCACCGAAATGATAACCCTCGTGGTCATTCTCGACCGTCACAAAATTGAGCGGCTTATCGGGCCACAGCACGGCATGGCGCAGGGGGTACGTATGTTCGGGCAACATAGGCCGGATGAACACCAGGGTTGGGGGCGCGTTTGTCATTGCGCCAATTTCGGTATCTTCGCCCAAAAGACGCATAAATTGCATCTCGCATCTAACCACAGAAAACCGTAAACCTTTTTTTAATGCCGCGTTATTTCATTGAATTAGCCTACCGGGGTACGTCGTTTGTGGGGTGGCAAAACCAAACCAACGGACACAGTGTACAAGAATTACTGGAGCAAACCCTAACCACCATACTGCGCCAGCCAATTGCCATCACCGGCAGTGGCCGCACCGACGCGGGTGTTCACGCCGAACAGCAATTTGCTCATTTCGACCTGCCCGAACCCCTCCCGAACCCGGCTTCGTTGCTGCAATCGCTGAACGCGCTGCTGGGGCCGGACGTGGCCGTTTTTCGGGTTTTTCGGGTGCGGGATAACGACCACGCCCGGTTTACGGCAACGTCGCGCTATTATCAGTACCGGATTATTCGGCAGAAAGACCCGTTTCGGGCGGGCCTTGCCTACGTCTTTTATCCGGCATTAGACGTAGATGCCATGAACAAAGCCGCCAGCTCTCTGGTGCAACACACTGATTTTGAGAGCTTTAGCAAAATCAAGACCGACGTAAAAACCTTTACCTGCCGCGTTGAGTTTGCCCGTTGGCAGTACGATGAGGGGGGCAATCTGACGTTTCATATCAAAGCCGACCGTTTTCTGCGCGGTATGGTGCGGGCCATTGTCGGCACATTGCTCGATGTAGGACAGGGCAGGTTGGCTGCAAATAAGTTTGAACAAATTATTCTGAACCGCAACCGCCAATCAGCCGGTCGGTCTGCCCCGGCAGAAGGCCTGTTTTTGATGGAAGTAGCGTATCCTGACCCTGTGATCCCATGATTGGAACCTTACTACTCGCTGCCGGGCCGTCTGTCCGCTTCGGCGGCATTGCCAAACAATTGCTCACCATCAACGGCACTTCGCTTGTTCGGCTGGCGGCAGAAACGGCCTTAGCCGCCAACCCCACCGGGCCAAATGTGGTGGTGCTGGGCAACCGTCGGAGCCAGATTGCGCCCGAATTTGACGGCCTGCCGATGACATTGGTTGACAATCCGGGCTGGGAAACGGGCATGGCTTCGTCGCTGAAAACGGGGCTGGCCGGGCTGTATCTTATGGAGCGCAATCTCGATGCGGTGGTCGTTCTCTACGCCGATCAGCCGTTGGTGTCGCCCGCGCTGGTGAGTCATCTCATGGCTACGTTTATCGAAACCGGGCAGGAATTGATCGCTTGTGAAGCAAAAGGAAAATTGGTTATCCCGGCATTGTTTGGCTGGAAATACGTGGATGAACTGCTCAGTCTCACCGGCGACAAGGGCGCACATTGGATTATTGCCCGCCACCGGGCCGACTGTTTAGCCGTGCCGTTTGATGATGCAGCCATTGATCTCAACAACCGAACCGATCTCGATACGTTCGTAACGGTACGAAACGGCACCAAAAATTAGCAGCCGGTTAGTTGTTCCGGTAGTTATAGGTGTGCGTTTGCACGATGTTCTGGCCGTTTTCTTTCACGGTCTGCAACCGTAGAAACGAATCGTATTCATAGTAGGCCGTCCGTCCGTCGGGGCTGGTTTGCGAGTCCATCCCGACTAACGGGCGGTAGGTGGCCGACTTGACTAATGCGCCGGATAAACTGGTCCGCATTATTTTTATCCGGTCGCGGAGGGTGGCCGCATCGTCAGAATTGCCCACCGAACCGGGCGTAAGAGCCTGGTTATTCAGTGCCGTTACCACATCACCGAACGTGGCGTTGGTGACTTCGGCAATTGGATACTGGCCTTTGTAGCCCCATAAAACCGTTGTTGGCTGACCGCCCCGCCGGATAAACTGCCGGTAATTACCCCGCCCGTCAAACTCACTGTACTCGATTTCGGTATCGTAGCGGCTGTCCACCGTTCCCGATGTCGCATACGAAAAAGCATCAACAGTAAGCGGCACCCGTAGTTTTCTGACATCGGTCAGGTGCAGATTGTTACTGACCAACGAATAGCCCTGATAGCTGCCGCCGATAATCTGGTCGGTGCCGTTACGCCGGAATTTGGTGATGGTTTCTAACGGCACACCCAACATATTTCGGCTAATCATGCTGGTAATCAGCGACGTTTCCGGAAAATCCTGCGGATAATACAACTCGGTGATGCGTTGCTCGCCGTTGGTATGGCTGGCGGTCTGGATTTGCGAGACCACGTTTTGCAAAGCAGCGTCGTAGGTCATCTGGGCTTCGCTCACCACCGGCGAACCATCGTACCACATTGTGCTGGTGCTATGAACGGGCTGGGCAAAGCCGAGGTTGGTAGTGTAGGGGCCAACCTCAAATTTATCTATTGAGCCGGTGCTGTAGCTGCCGCCCTCAAAATTGACCCTTAACCCCGGAATACCAATCTCCGAGAAGGCATAATCCGTCGCGGTTTGCTGCACGAACGAGAACGTACTGCCATCGTATTTATAGGCTTTGGTGCCGGTCAGCAGCCCGGTTTTGTAGTTGACTGATTCTGCCGGGCGAAAGGGCAACCCACCGTAAAATACGTCGCCATAATCAAAGGGCGACGTGTATGTATAGACCGTTTTGCCGTTGGTTTGGGCCCCGCTCCCCTGCGTTGCCTGCACTTCACGGTAGCCGACATGACTACCCTGCGTGAGGGCCATATCGAGCGTGTTTTGCGCCACCCGAACCAAATAACGGGCCTCCACTTCGCCCGATAGCGTTGGGCCGGGTACTTCACAAAACGTGCGTTGCACATAATCATAGTTGGGCAGGGCATAAATCACCCCGCTCGACCGGGTTGGTTCAGCGGTCATAACATACTGATAAGCAATTGTTTGCGCTATATCATTGGCTTGTTCGTGGATATACTGTTCTTTCAGCCGAACCCCGCCTGCGAGTGCCGGTGAGGAATACAGAGACGGGCCGTAGTAAGCCACACCAATGTAGGCATAGTCGTTGGCCTGCAAATCAGGGTCACAGCCTGCACAACCCGCTTCAAGGGTGTACGTGTCGGGCAGGAGCGTTATTGGGAACGATTCGTTGGTATCGCCGTATCCTAACCGCCGTTCGATCAGCACCGTACCGTTGCTTTTTCGGATGCGAACAATGGGCTTGGTCAGGTTGGTAGCCCCCGTTACCCGACCCACAATACCGACCTGACCCGACGTAGCCTGGTTGGGCGTGTTGGGATCGGGGTTTACGGTGAAGGTGGTGGTAACGGGGCCGTTACCTGTTGTGTTGATTTGCATCGAAACGCCGGGAATAAAATAATCCCGCGCGTAATCCGAGTAAGGGGTCGAGCCGATGAAATTGTACCGATGGGCTTCATACGCCAAATCGGTGTAGCCGCCCGTTGGGTAGACAATCCGGTTCAGAACACCGTATTTGGTGGTTTCTGAATTAGGCTCCCGGTTGGCTCCTGCATAATAAGTGTATCCGCCGTTAGCCGGTGAAAGCACCCAACCGGCGGGCAACAGCGTGGAATTTCCCGTCTGACCGTTGTAGTATCCCCAATGATCCTGCGCAGTCATGTAGGGAGCCAACGCCGGCAGCGTACCATACTGACTTTCATAGTCAAACTGGTGGGGCGGTGCGCTGTTTTGGCCGCCGTTGCGGGCATACACCTTACGAAGCGTGAGCCGGTTTGTCGAATAATCCTGTTCAAGCTGAAACGTGCGGATTTCTTCGTTCAGGTGGTTTTTGACCACCACCTGCAACAGTGCTACAAAGTCCTGATTATAACCCGCGTAGCTAATCAGCCGCCCGTTGTCTTCGCGCAGGTTGGTGGCTGGCACAAACGAGACCGTCACCGTACCGTTGTCGGTAGTGATGCGCTGAATCCGCTTGCCCAGTACCGACAGCCGCGACGTGGCCCCGTACACGCCCCCGCCGTTGCCGCAGGCCGAATTGCCATCGATCAGCCAACGGTATGATTCGGAGGCTTGCCAGGCGTAGTAAAGCGAATAGTCTCCGTAGGTAAACAGAATTTTGTTCTCGCCGTTGGTGTCGGCAATTTCGCTCACATACCACGACGACGTGAAGGCCCTTGGCGATTTGCACCCCAACGCGCCGAGGGTGGTTTCTTTGGTCGTCTCACGGTCGCGGAAGGTGTAAACCGTTCCCCGGTCGTCGGTGATTGTCCACTGATCGATTTGGCCGTTAGTGGCGAGTTGGTAGGCGATCTTGATTTTCTGACTGCTGCGATAAACTACCGGCGCACCGTTCCAGTCGAACATGAACTGCGCCGTAATACCGGATACATTCACCGAAAAAACATCGGGTTCTACGTCGGCGCAACCTTCTACAATCTCCGAATAGGTAATGAGCCGGTTGTTGTCTGACTCCTGCAAAATGCCCGGCACCGTGCGGCCCTGGCTGTATGTCAGAAAGCCGTAGGTGAGTTGGTCGTCGGGTTTGCCGCGCACGGTGCGGGTTACGAGGCCACCCGCGTTTAAGGCCCAGCCGCTGCCCACCCACGACGGTATTTCGTCGAGTTTGATGCCGCTGGCGTGGTAGCTCAGGGCAACGGGCAGCACGAGTGGCCCGCTTTTGATGTCATACAGCGGAATACTGATGGTGGGTGTGCCGGTGTAGAGGCTGACCGGCACCTGAGCAAATTTGCCGAGACTGGCCGCTTCGGGCGAGGGGCCAATGAGTTGCGGGCCAACGTCGGAGGGTTCCTGCCCGGAGGGGGCCACTTTGTTGGGCGGCACGGCGGGCAGCGGAAACCGGATGGTATCGCCGGGGGCGGGGTGAACCTGAGCCGCAGCGGGCCGGGCCGTGAGACACAGGATCAGGCTTGCCAAAGCGAAAAGGCGGAACAGGACGTGCATGGGTGTAGTTGATTTTGTAGAATAAACGCTCGTTATTTGACTCATAAACACCTGAAAACTATGACCTTCGGCACCACCCTCCGCAGAGAGCGCACCCTGAAACGAATGCCCCAAGACGAACTGGCTGATTTGTCGGGCGTAAGCCAGCCCACCATCAGCAGTTGGGAAAGCGACACGACTCAACCCAATGTAGGCGAAGTCAAACGCCTGGCAAAAGCACTGAGCATTTCGGCAGCTACGTTACTGGATGAAAATTCGGCGATGAACGTGAAACAAACCAAAAATGAGCAAGCCATTGTCAATCAGTACAATTACGATTCGGAGCGCAAGGTTTGGGAGGCATTAGACAAATCCCGCCAGGAAACCATTGCCGCCCAACAAGACGTAATCGAAGCCTTGAAATTGGCGTTGGGGCTCCAAAGCACAATTTAGGTCAATCATATGCATCGCCCAAGAAACTAAATTGATTATTCAACCAGTACCAGCCTATTCCACCCTCACTGTACAAGTTTTCAAGAAGTTCTGTAAAACTTTTGGCGACAACTGGGTTAGAACCTGCTACTCCGTGCCTATCCCAAAAACTGTCATAGCAAACGCCAAGTCTGCTACTATCCAAATCAATGGTGATGTACTGTCCGTTTTGGTCAGTAGCAATCACAAACCAATTATAACTCCTATCATCCTGAATATCTTCGCCAATAATTTCAGGATTTGCCCGGATGAAATCCTTTGGATGCACAATGCTAATTTTATATTCTTTGGATGGAAATAAATCCATACCTCCGCATAAAGAATAGAAAATTGCAACATCTTCTGGCAAAGAAAGATTTCCGGGAGTTTCGGGCAAGCCTATACTTGGCCTTGTAATACACTCTGAACTTTTAAATATTCGAGAAAACAAGTCGTTGATTTTCATTACTTTAACGAGTATAAATATACCTATTCAAGGCGTTATAATAATTCTGTCGTGCGGCTGCGGGAACTCCTGCGGCATTAAACATCCGTTCAGAAAGGGCTTGAACCTCTCTCGGCGATACGGTTGTCCAGTCGACTTTACCGCCAACTGCTCGACCCGTTTTTTCTTTTAACCACTGGCGATATGCAACTTTTGTTGCGTCATGTTGGCCCTTAGTTAAAGCAATTGTTGGATTATCACTTGCCCTACTATTATAACCAGGGATGTTGTAGGTGGCCCAAACATCTAAAAGTCCATGATGATTCTCGAAGGGAGAGTTCGACGGTCTGTAATCTACAACGTCAAATTCAGCAACTGATCTTCCCTGTCCATACGGGAATTTTTTTTCTTCAAGTTCAAAAAGTTCAGCTACCTCGCGTGGTAATAAGTCATTTCCCTGAGCAACTGCCGTTGATCGTTTTCCTATAAGTTCTTGATACCGATTTTCCTCATGTTCCGGTAACTTCTGTTCCCATTCATTGTTCGGCCCTGCCGGGTGAGACAATAACATGGCACCCACAAAGGCAACAGCAGCCCCGCCAATCGGAGTCAGAAAACGCCCAATACCCGCCAGGATTCCGCCCCCATTACCGCCACCAGCCGGTGGTGCCTGCGGGGTGGTTCGCATGGACACCGAGGGCGTTCCGCGCAATTGCTGAAACTTCTTTTTGGCATCGTCACCCGTGTAAGTCGTTTTATCACCGTTGACCTCAACACCCATCCCGTCGGGGTCAATAAGCAGAACCGGGTTATTCAGCCCAAAGACAAACGGGCTGGATGAATCATAGACCTCGGCCAACGGGTCAACCACGCTCCACCGCCCAATCTGCGCGTCATAGCCCCGCGCCCCAAAATCAAACAGCCCACCGCCCAACTCCTTCACTCCTTCTTTGCCGTTGAAACCTAAGCGGTTACTGCCCGCGCCACCGCTCAAACCGCCCCACAAGGGCAAACCCCAGGGGTCATAATCAGTGAACTGACTCACAAACGCCGGGGCCGCCGGGTCTAAACTATCCCGGTACACCACCCGCACGTTGCCCAAGTGATCCCGGTAAAAATACTCGTAGCCCGTAGCCGGGGTGTAGCGGCCTTCCGCGTGCTGTATCTCAAACAGAACGCCGTTCAGGTATTGAAACGGGCCAACGTAGTCCCGCACCTCGCCCACACCGCCACCCGCCGGCGTTACGGCCATCCGCAGTTTCTGCCCCGTAGCTGTGTAGGTATAACTCACCACCTTGCCGCTCGTGAAACTCACGCGCCGGGGCAGTTTGAGGTGGTTGTAGAGAATCTCGTCAATGCCCCGGTTGCGGTCTTTCTTTAGCGACCCATCGGCGTAGTACTCATAATCATCGGCCCCGGTGTGGGTGTCGCGGAAATCGCCCACGTCGGCGTTGGTGGTGATGCCATCGCTGACGGCGTTGAGCCGGTTGCCCAGCCCGTTGGCCGTGTAGGCGTAGGTAAGTTGGTCTATGCCAGCCCGGTTCAGGCTTTGCAGATTGCCGTTTTGGTCGTAGGTCAGGTTGTCAACGCTGTAATTTTCGTTGGCTGGCCCGCTGTACCCCGCCCCCGTCAGCCGGTCGGCTCCGTCGTAACTGTACGAATACGAGCGGCTTTGCCCGTCGCGGGCCGTGACCCAGGTCTGCGAACCAATGTTGCCCCCGTACTGCCCGGCATCCTCACGCCCTAATTTTAGGGCAAACAGACTGCCGCCCGTCAGGTCAGCATTGCCGGCACCATCGGTGTTGATGCCCGACAGCCCGCCCCGGATATGATACCGATACCGGATGGTTTGCAACGGGCCGACCCGCGCCCCGCTGCCCGGCCCTAACCGCAACGTACTGCCCAAGCCAAACACCAATCGGCCACCAATCCGCAACGGCCCCGCCCCAACCCGTGTGGTGGCCGGGATGCTCACGGTGTGACCGGGGTTCAGACTCACAGCGGCCCCGGCAGTAGGCAGACTGCCGCCCTGCCAGGTGCCGGGCTGGTTCCAGGCTCCGCTTTGCTGGCTACTGGCCGGGCCGCCCGCCCCGCCGTTGCCCCCGGTGGTTTTACCCACCAACCGACCGATGGCATCGTAGGTATAACTCGCCAATTCTACCGGCGCGGCTCCGTCAAGGGCGTGGGTCAGCCGAACGGGGCGGCTGGCGTGGTCATACCCGGTTGTGGTGGCTACGGTTGTCAGCACCGGCTGACCGTTCACCGT
>JBBRUV010000033.1:0-20682 GCA_038247465.1 Cytophagales bacterium | reverse complement strand
TAACAGCCATTTTCTGGATTAGGTCGTCGAAAAAGCAATAAATTGCAATTGTAAAATCTTCCATTGCAGGGTGTTTTTTAGTTTGGCGACCAAAATTATCCTGATTTGGAGGGTTTTACACCTTACACACTACGCAACTTGCATTAACTATATCCTTGATTATGGCCGCGACCTACCTGCGTTTTGGGCAACCCATGTCGGCAAAGCCCTACTTAGACTATGCCCGAAAGACGTATAAACAGCAGAATATGAGCGAGATAGGCTCCAGGTTACTGCTCGAAACAACCAGTTTGGATTATGCCCGGGCCATCGGCAACTGGAAACGAGCCTACCAGCACCTGGCAACGGTGCGGGAATTAGAAAAAAGCCAGTTCGTGGCCGACCGCGACGGTGCCGTGAGCCGCCTAAGCGTCGAATACAAGACCGAAAAGAATGAGGCTTTGCTAAAAACCCAACGGGACGAATTGGCCCTCCGCGCCGATAACCTGCGCCTGAACCAGCAATTTCTGATTATCCTGTTGGGGGCATTGGTGCTGGCCGGGGGGTTCAGCGTCGTGTTTTTTCGGCTCAACCAGAAAAACCAGCGCATCAGCCGCCAGAATGTCGCGTTGGTTAAAGAGCAAAATCACCGCGTCAAAAATAACCTGCAAGTGGTATCGGGTTTGCTGCTGTTGCAATCGTACCGGCTCACCGATCCGGTTATTAAACAGGCCCTTGAAGAAACCCAGTTGCGGGTCGAAACAATGTCGGTGCTGCACCGGCGGCTCTACGACGGTGCAGCATCAGTGACGGTGAACGTCGAAACGTTTATTCCCGAATTGATCGAGATGGGCTTGCAAACCTTTGGCTATGGCCCCTTGCAACCCGTTTATGACCTGACTCCCGGCGAAGTCCCGGCAAAGCAGGCCCTGCCGCTGGGCCTGATACTCACCACCAATGCCTGCAAATGTGCGTTTCCCGGCAACGCCCGGTCTGCGTTTCGGGTATCGTATCGGCAAACGGGCAAGCAAATCAGCGTGGAGGTTGCCGACAATGGCCCCGGCTTTGCCACCCCGCCCAACGCCGATGGACTCATCCAATCATCAACTTCGTTTGGTCTGTTGCTGATTCAGATGCAGGTAGAACAATTGCGCGGTTCCGCTCGGTTTTCATCAGCCAACGGAGCGATTTTTCAGTTGACATTCCCTGTTTAAACACCATGAACCCACTCCGCATTTTAATTGTCGAAGATGATCTTATCACGGCCACATCCATTCGGGAGACCTTGCTCCGGGCGGGCCACCAACCAACGGCCATAGCCCGGAATTTTCGGGAAGCCGTAACGGCCCTAAAAAACCAGCCGCCCGATTTAGTCTTGCTCGATATTCAACTCGAAGACTCCTCGGCAGACGATATCGCTACGGCAGAGGCCCTGCTGCAACATGGCGACATTCCGATTATTTTTCTGACCGCTAATTCAGAAAACGCCATGTTCGACCGGGCCAAGCACATCAACCCATCGGCTTATCTGCTCAAGCCTTTTCGCCCGCAGGAGTTGGTGATGCAGGTTGAACTGGCGTATCAAAACTACCAACCCAAAACTGCGGGTATCCCAACCGTTTCTGACACGCTCTATCTACCGGCAGAAAAAGGGTATGAGAAAATTACCAAAAGCGACGTGGTATATCTGGCTGCTGCCGGTGCCTACACCCGCCTTTTTTTGCGCTCGGCCAAAACGCCCCGTTTGCTTTCGATGAATTTAGGGTATGTAGGCGTTTACTTCACCGGGGATAATTTTTACCAGTTGTCGCGGTCAATGATTATCAATCTCACGTATTTGGAGCGCATCGAGCAGGATCGGCTTTTTATGGCCGCGCATGAAGAACCGCTTCGGCTTCCCAAAAAAGGCCGGGCCGAGTTGCTTAGAAAACTCAATGTGGTGAAAACGAGATAATTGACCGGCTGAAAGATTTTCCAAACAGAATACATTCGGTTCACGCCTGACCTTCGCCCGTTCACACTCTGTTTGGGTTGGTTGACGTGGTTTTGTAAAACGATTAGTGGGTATTGGCTCGTTTACAGGTCAGTTACACTTCATTAACACAACTAACTCCGTACAACTATGAATGCTGTTCAAAAGCTCCGATTACTGTCTGTGGCCGTTGCGTTGGCACTGACCTTTACTGCCTGCAACGATTCTGACGACACCCCGGCAGCCAAAGACATTGTTGATGTGGCACTTGCCGACCCGCAATTTTCGACCCTTGTGGCGGCTCTGCAAAAGGCCGAATTGGTGCAGACGCTCAAAGGTGCCGGGCCGTTTACGGTTTTTGCGCCGACCAACGCGGCTTTTACGGCGGCTGGTATTACCGACCTGAGCAAGTTCTCGAAAGCTGACTTGACTCCGATTTTGCTGAACCACGTGCTGGCCGCCCGCGTACCGGCAGCGAGTGTTGCATCGGGCGAAGCAACCACCGCCGGAGGAACCAAGATTTATCTCTCGAAAAACGCAAACGGGGTCTTTATCAACGGAAACATCAAGGTAATAACTGCCGACGTAGCAGCCTCGAACGGGGTGATTCACGTGGTTGACAACGTGATTTTGCCGCCCGATAAAAACGTAGTGCAGCTTGCCCAGGGCAACCCGAATCTCAAAACCTTGGTTTCGCTCGTGGGCCAGGCCGATTTAGGGGCCTTGCTCTCTGCCGCCGGGCCATATACGGTGTTTGCGCCGACCGATGCTGCTTTTACCGAGTTGTTTAAGACCGTGAATCCGGCTACGCTTACCAAAGCGCAGATTGCCAATATCCTGGCGTATCACGTAGTGCCGGGCCGGGTGTTCTCAACTGACCTGGCTAACGGTGAGGTGCAAACGCTCAACACAACGGGTAAGGTAACGGTTGCCGTGGCAAGCGGGGCGGTAACGGTGGCGGGCAAAACCAGCGGGGCCGCATCAAAGGTTACGAAGGCCAATACACTTGGCACCAACGGCGTGATTCACGAGATTGATAAAGTATTGCTGCCGTAAGCATCGGTTCTCATTAACTTTTCGTTTCTTTCCGTCCCGGCTGGGTTTGTTCTCAGCCGGGATTATGCTTAACTGTTATGTTTTCAACGCCTTACCGTTACTTTTTTATGCTGCTCCTGGCCGGGTATTCGTTTCTGAATACGCTGTCGGTAGAGGCCTTTGACCACTATCCGATTCCGGTTGGGCGGGCCGAGGTAGCGGGTTTGCTGGTGGTGATTACAGTCGGTATCTGGGAAGGAAACCGGCTGCTGAACAGGTACATACAGCGTCGGCGGGAGTCGTTTCAGCGTACGTCTATTTATCAGTTTCTGGGTAGTTTGCCGCTTACGGCGGTTGTAACGCTGCTGCCCGCACTGGTGGTAGTGAACTGGCAGAGTGCCATTTCGACGGACGCGCTTAATCTGCCGCTGCGGTTGGTGTTGCTGGTTGGCTTCCGCGAAAACCTGTTCCTGAACATCATCCATCTTATCTTCGGCTATATCGGACAACTACGCCAAAGCCAGTTAGAAGCCGAAGAACACAAGAAAATTTCGGCACAGGCACAACTGCAGGCCATTCGGAATCAGGTGAATCCGCATTTTCTGTTCAATAATCTCAGCGTGCTGGCTGCGCTGATTCCGACCGACCCTAAAGCGTCGGCTGAGTTTGTGGCGAAATTCTCGAAGGTGTATCGGTACGTGCTGACGAGCAACGAGAAAGAACTCGTGCCGCTCACCGAGGAGATGGACTTTATCCGGTCTTATCTGTACCTGCTCGATAAGCGGTTTGACCGGGGCCTGCACGTCACGATGACCATCAGCCCCGAAGCGAGCGCGTTGTATGTGGTGCCGGTGTCGTTGCAGATGTTGGTCGAAAACGCCATCAAACATAATGCCGTACCGGAAACCCATCCGTTGCTGATTCATATTTTTGATGAGAACGCGGAGATGCTCGTGGTGCGAAACACTTGCCGGCCCCGCACCGACGAAACCGAACCGTCAACCGGCCTGGGTCTGCCCAATATCGTGCAGCGATACAGTTTTCTGACTCCGGTTGCGCCCGAAATAATTGAAACGGCCACTCACTTTACCGTAAAACTTCCCCTATTGCCCCTCGTTGGGCCACCCGCTGCCTATGCACGTACTGATTCTGGAAGACGAGAAACTGTCGGCAGAGCGGTTGCGTGACCTCTGCCTTGACCTTGAACCTGACACAACTATTCTGGCAACGCTGGCTTCGGTAGAGCAGGCCGTGCGCTGGCTGGCCGATAACCCCGCCCCTGATTTGATGCTGGTGGATATTCACTTAGCCGACGGGTCTTGTTTTGAGCTGTTCAGGCGGGTGCCGGTGCAGGCTCCGCTGATTTTCACTACCGCCTACGACCGCCATGCCATCGAAGCCTTCAAACACAATAGCTTAGACTACCTGCTGAAACCCATTGACCGCGACGAACTGCAACGCGCCTTTGCCAAATTCAACGATTGGCGGGAGCGGCAAACCAGTGCCAAAGAGTTTGATATAGAAGCACTTACCCAAACCATCCGGCGATTTAATCAATCCTATAAACAGCGATTTCTGGTGCGCTTTGGCGATAACCTGCTCTACAAAACCACTGCCGAGATTGCGTACTTTTTTGCCGATGATAAAACCGTGTACTTGGTTGCGGCAGATGGCAAGCGGTTTGTGGTGGATTACCGGCTCGATCAACTCGACGACCTTCTCGACCCGATGTGCTTTTACCGGATTAGTCGGAAATTTATTATACGGATTGATGCCATTCAACGCATTAGAAGTGTAATGGGCAGCCGTTTACAGCTATTTTTGAAGCCCATTCCCGATGCTGATGTGTATGTCAGCAAAGAGCGCGTAACCGAATTTAAAGCCTGGCTTAACCAATAATCAACATGCCCCCGTCTGCTATGCACCTCAAATTCTCTGTTCCTCTGCTTGCCAATTGTACCCTGATTTATCTGCTGTTGGTATCGGCGATGGCTGCCGCGCAAGCCCCGGTGGTATTGCGGCTCAAAAACGGTTCGGCCATTCGCGGAACGCTAATGAGCCAACCCAATGACCCCGCCGTGCGCGTCAAAACCTACGACCAAAGCATCTGGGCGTTTGATGCCGCCAATGTGCTTGGCACTGACCCCGACCCGCATCCCACCGACCCTGCTCTGCGCTATAAGCAACGCGGCTTTGTGCATTACACCGAACTCGGCCCGCTGGCGGGTAGTAATCGGGCCTCCAACGGCACCACCACGTCGGCGTTTTCGTTTCAGATCACCAACGGCTACAAATTTAATCAGTGGTTTTATGCGGGGCTGGGCATCGGGGCCGATCTCTACGCCGTGCAGACCTTTGTGCCGATTGTGCTGAGTCTGCGGGGCGATTTTACGCGGCACGGCGACAAGATTCCGTATTATTTTCTGGAGGGCGGATACAGTCTCAACGCCACCTCGAACGATGTGCTGAACCTGCGCTATCGGGGCGGGGCAACGGGCGCGGTTGGGGTTGGACTAAAAATCCTGTTTCGGAACAATACCGGCTTCACTGTTGGCGCGGGCTACCGCTACCAACGCTCCCAAACCGAGCGGCTCACTCAAACCGTGACCGACGAGTTTAACCGCATCACGCTCCGGGCCGGGTTTTCATTTTGATGGGAATAGCAGAAAAAACCAACCCAAAGGCAAGTCCCGCCTTTGGGTTGGTTTTTGTCAAGCATCAATCGTTTCCATCTTTTGTCGTTCGACCTGAAGGTCATAATTTATGTTGACTAAACCCCCAACTTCTTCTCAATCAGCAGGATAAACAGGTGAATGACCTTGATATGGATTTCCTGAATTCGGTCGGCATAGCCAAAGTGCGGCACCCTGATTTCGACATCGGCGGTATTGGCTGAACGCAGCCCGGCGAGTTTGCCACCGTCTTTACCTGTCAGCAGCACAACCTTCATACCGCGTTCATGGGCGGCCTCCACAGCCCGGATAATGTTCTGGGAATTGCCACTCGTGCTGATACCCAACAAGACATCGCCGGGCTGGCCGAGACCTTCGATAAACCGCGAAAACACAAATTCATAGCCGTAATCGTTGCTCACGCAGGAGAGGTGGCTGGGGTCAGAAATAGCAATGGCGGCCAACGCCCGGCGGTTGCTCCGATACCGGCCCGACAGTTCTTCGGCAAAGTGCATGGCATCGCAGTGGGAGCCACCGTTGCCGCACGAGATTATTTTATGGCCCTTTTGCAGGGCATCGGCCATGAGCGTGGCGGCTGCTTCGATGGCAGCAAGGTTAGCCGGATCGCTAACGAAATTGGTTAAAACGGTTTGGGCTTCGGTAAGCTCCTGGCGAATGAGGTCAAGCATAGTTTTTTTAGAATAGCCAACTCCGGTGCGCCACGTTCCAACGCAGGGCAATACTGGCGAGGTTGGTGGTGAACTCTGAGGGGCGGTATTGGCTCGATTGGAGTCGGTAAAGATAGCGGCCTTCCAGAAATACGTTGTGCCAAACCATGTAGGACACCCGCGCGTCGCCAGATGACGTGATGGTTTTGCGGCCCTGCCCAATAAAGTTGCCCAAGTCGCGGAAACGGCTTTCGTAATCTTTGGTTGGATTACCACCGTAGTTGAAGTTTGGCGGGTCGGTACCGTAGAGCATTGCGCTGAATATGCCGTTGAAAGCCAGTCGTTTATACTGATACCGCACCGTGCCGATGCCTTCCATAAAATTGCCGCCGAGCGGATGCGCCAACGGTTGATTATAGTGCGTGTAGTTGGTTTGGCCCCTTCGGTGGGCATACGTGAATGGCCGGGCCAGGTTAAATTCGCCCTGCAAATCAAGGTTTTTGATACCCAACGCGTCAATGTATTTCAGCCCGGCCTGCACGGCAAACTTATTTGTCCAGGAGCCTTGCGCAGCCCGCAGGTCTTTGATCAGAAATTCGTCGATCATAATCTGTCCGTAAAACAGAAAATGCCGCAGAAAATTAGCCTTCACATCAATACCCAGCACGGCGTTGTCTTCGCTACCCCGATACGATTCAATGTATCGGTATAGGATAATCGGGTTCAGATAACTCACCTCAAACCGATCACGACTATACACTGCGCCTTCAAATACACCCACGTTCACGTGCTTGCCGAGGTTTGCACTCAGGTGGTGAACGGCCATGAATTTTTGCGGAATCAGCGCGTTGCCAAATGGAACATCAGCCACGTTCTGCAACTCGGTAAACAGGTTGGTGTATTGAAACCGCCCGAAGTGTGTGGTAAATTTCAAAAAGGAATAAGCCGCCGAATTATCCGATAAAAATAACGACCGGATGCCGTTACCGAAAAAATTACGGTCGTGGCCGAACTGGATATTGATGATTTTCAGTGCGTTGAATGTGATATAGCCTCGCGCCGACAAAAAATCGCCCCCGCGTCCTTTATACAACTTTGTCAACCCTTCGCCCGGCGCAAAGCCGCCACCCGTTTGCGGGCTGTTGTAGAGTGCGCCGTATTCTCGAATATAACGTGGATAAAATGCCTGATTATCAGCAAAGTAGGTATAAAAGCCCAGCCGTTTCATAATTGAGCCGCGTAGTTCGAGGCCGCGCGTGTTCACATATTGCGGTCCGTCGGCTGCGGGGTCAGCATCAAAACCGACGTTTACGGCAGGGCTGATATGCAGGTCAAATTCTGGTGTTTGCACCGAATATAAATCGGCTTTTTTTTGGAAAAGCACGTTCCAAAGCGGTTTTGGATTATCGCCGGGGGCAATTTGGTCAGGCCGAAACCGGCTGATGGGGTCTTGCTTGATGGTGTCGGGCAGGTAGCTTCCCCATTCCCAACTGTCGTTGCGGAGGTAGCCAAGATTAAAACGGTCGGTTTCGGAGAGTTGATAAAGCGGATTGGTGAGTACGCTGTCTGTCAGGCGAATAATGCTCTGCCGGTTGTAGGGTTTAGTGCTGCTATGGAACCCTTCGGCCCAGCGACCCTGCCTGATTTCGAGCCGGTCAACGAGGTGGTAATAATCGGCATTAAGCGGCACAAACGGGCTTTGTCCCCAAGCCCGACACACAACCAACAACAACAGCAGGGGTGGGTAAATACGGTTTTTCATGATTAGCCGCTAAATTACCACCAAACCCCGTCTGTTATGTTTGTCTTCGCCGATCAACCCTCGATTGCCAACCAGTTTATTGCCGAACTCCGCAACGTTGACATCCAGCGCGACCGGCTGCGGTTTCGCCGAAATTTAGAGCGATTGGGCGAACTGATGGCCTACGAAATCTCGAAAACGCTGCCCTATCACAACGCCCGCGTGCAAACTTCACTTGGCATAGCCGACGCACAAGTGCTTCTCCAACAGCCTGTTATTGCTACGATTCTGCGGGCCGGGCTGCCGTTTCATCAGGGTTTTACGCGCTACTTCGATGATGCCGACCACGCCTTCGCCGGGGCGTACCGGGGGTACGTGCCACGCCCCGATTTAGCCCAAACCGACCTGACCGACGAAGAACGGGAAGACAGCCTAAACGAATTTGATATTGCGATGGATTACATCGCCAGCCCCGACCTATCGGGCCGGACGCTGATTCTCACTGACCCGATGCTGGCAACGGGCCGCTCGCTCGAAAAAGTGTATCATGCTTTGTTGCGATACGGCACCCCGGCCCACACCCACATTGCCGCCGTGATTGCCAGCCCCGAAGGAATCCGGTATGTACAACGCCAATTGCCGCAGTGCCGCCTGTGGCTCGGCGCAATAGACAGCCACCTCAACGAACATTTTTACATCGTTCCCGGTCTCGGCGATGCGGGCGATCTGGCCTTTGGCGAGAAGGTATGAGTAGGTTTCAGGAATCTCCCCGCTTGGCCAGCCAATCTTTTACGGCCACGCCCGTGCCAAACGGCCAGGGTTTGAGTTTGGTAATCGGCACGAGTTTGTAGGCGGCTAATTCGCTGGTTTCAAGCGTGATAATGCCTGATGCCCGAACGTGATACGTCATAATGATTTCGTTGCGCTGATAAAACGTGTATAGTCCGAGCGTTTCTACAATCTGGCCGTCAAGCCCGGTTTCTTCTTTCACTTCGCGTAGCACAGCGTCGGCAGGTTCTTCGCCTTTTTCCAGAAAACCCGTCACAATCCCAAACCAGTCGGCGGGCCAGCCGTGGCTCTGCACCAGCAGCACCATGTCATCATCATACTCAACAATGGCCCCCACTACGGGCAGCGGATTGTTGTAGAACACATAACCGCAGGGTTTTGAGCAAACCAGCCGGTCGCGGCCCGCGTTATGAGCTTTTACGAGCGGGCTGGTGCAAACGGGGCAAAAATTCATCTTCGGCATAGACAGAACAGTTTGGGGTTTTGAATCTATGGGTTTGTAGTTTGTGAAGTAGGCTCGTATCGTTCCCGGTGGTAAAACTACGAACTACAAACCACGAACTGTACTAACTATCTTTGCTGTCATTATGGCACGACTTTTAGCAATTGATTACGGGCAAAAGCGCACCGGCATCGCCGTTACCGACCCCTTGCAACTGATTGCAACGGCCCTGGAAACGGTGCCAACGCATACCCTGCTCGATTTCCTGAAAGCCTACGTGCTCGCCGAACCCGTTGACGCTTTTATCATGGGCCTGCCCAAACACCTCAACGGCAACGACACCGACAACACGCCCCGCGTTCGCACATTTGTGAAACGGCTCGAAACTGCCCTGCCCGATATTCCGGTGTTTCTGCACGACGAACGGTTTACGTCCCGAATGGCGTTGGCGGCCATGATTGCGGCTGGCAGCACCAAAAAAGACCGACGCAACAAAGGCAATATTGATAAAGTCAGCGCGGCCATAATTTTACAATCGTACATGGAAAGTAAACAATAATATGATTTTCCCAATAGTAGCCTACGGTGACCCGGTGCTGCGAAAACGCGCCCAGTCCATTGAACCCGGTAGCATGGACGTAAAAGCGTTTGTGGCCGATATGTACGAAACGATGTATGCCTCGTCGGGCATCGGGCTGGCAGCCCCGCAGGTCGGGCAAAGCATCCGTCTGTTTGTCGTTGATGGTGCGGCAGTGAACGAAGGAGCCGACGAAGAAGATAAAGACCCCGGTTTAGATAACTTCAAGAAGGTTTTTGTGAATCCAGAAATCATTGAAGAAGCCGGTGATGACTGGTCTTTTGAAGAGGGTTGTTTGAGTATTCCCGGCGTTCGGACCGAAGTGATGCGGCCCGAAATCATCGTGATTCGCTATTTCGATGCTGACTGGAATCCCCACGAAGAAGAATACGAAGGCATGGCCGCCCGAATTATTCAGCACGAATATGACCACATCGAAGGCAAACTCTTCACCGATTATATGTCGCCCCTGAAACGGCAATTGGTCAAGAAAAAACTTGCCGACATCAGCAAAGGGAAAGTGGACGTAGAATACAAGATGCGGTTTCCAAAATAACCACTGTGAATATTACGCTCCTCCAGCCCAACCTGTTCTGGCACGATCCGGTGGCAAACTGCGCCCACCTGGAGGAGCAGATTTTTGCCCTGCCCAAACCGACCGATTTGATCGTGTTGCCGGAGATGTTCACCACTGGCTTCACAATGGATGCCCGTGCCGTTGCCGAACCAATGGGCCTGACAACGCTGCGTTGGCTGCGCCAAATGGCTGCCCAAACCAACGCCGTTGTAACGGGTAGCTACGTGGTGCGCGAAGGCCGCGATACGTTCTTTAATCGCTTGATCTGGATGCAACCCGATGGACAGTTTGATATATATGACAAACGCCATTTGTTCAGAATGGCGGGTGAGCAGGAGGTTTATACGGCAGGAAATCAGCGACTTATAAAAGAATGGCGTGGCTGGCGTATCTGCCCGCTTATCTGCTACGATCTCCGGTTTCCGGTCTGGAGCCGCAACACCCAATCAACTCCCTACCACCTGCTGCTCTACGTGGCAAACTGGCCCGCCCCCCGCCAACACGCCTGGAACACGCTCTTGCAAGCCCGTGCCATCGAAAACCTGAGCTATGTGGTGGCCGTAAACCGCGTTGGGGCCGATGGAAATGGGCTGACCTACGCGGGCGAATCGGCGGTGATTGACTTCACGGGAAATGCGCTCTTCCGGGCGGCTGATGCAGAAACCGTGCATCAGCAAACCCTTTCGCTGGACGAATTACTGGCGTTCCGGGCGCGTTTCCCGGCAGATTTAGATGCCGATGCGTTCACGATTTAACTTTCAAGCCGGGACTTTTGGCTTTTGACCGGCGACTTACGACTTTTGACGTTTCCCTGACCTACAACTGAACCAATGGAATACCTCGGCATTGATGTCGGCGGCACGAATGTCAAAATGGGCATTGTGGAAGCTGAAACTGGTAAAATCTCTAACTTTTACAGCCACGATACGGATTCGTGGCGCGAATCGGGCCGCTTTATGGAGAGTTTCGGCGATGCCATTGCCCTGCAACTCTACCATAACAAAGACATTGGCCGTGTGGGAATCGGGTTGCCGGGCATGATTAACCGCGCCCGCACTACACCCTTAGAAATCACGGCTATCCCCGAACTCAACAACGTACCGATGGTGAAGATTTTGAGTGACCGATTCGGGGGAATTCGGTTTTTTTTGGAAAACGATGCCAACGCAGCCGCTCTGGGCGAATTTTATTTTGTGGAAGACATGAACGCCGAAGATTATATCTTCATCACGCTCGGCACGGGCGTGGGCGGGGCTGCCATCATCAACCGAAAAGTATTTAAGGGCGGAGACGGTAACGCCATGGAACCCGGCCACATTCCGAGCCGCAACGGGCGTGAGCTAGAGCGTAACATCGGTAAAAAAGAACTCCTCGACTTAGCCAACCAACGCCGGGCCACCTTCACCGGCGAAACGCGCCTGCCCGCCGATGGCACTATCTCTACCACCGGTTTAGTGGCCGCTGCCGCCGAAGGCGACCTACTGGCCCAACGGGTTTGGGAAGAAGTGGGCGAGATGCTGGGCGAAGGGCTGGCTTCGCTCATCAAAATCTTAGACATCCGCCAGATTCTGATCGGTGGTGGGCTGTCGGCTTCGTTCGATTATATTCTGCCCGCCGTGAACCGCACCCTCGATTACTGGCTGAATGACTACTACAAACCGGGTTTAACCGTGAAACGCGCCACTCTCGGCAACGATGCCGGGCTGCTTGGAGCCGCGTCGCTCTGTTTTGAATAGTAGTCTATTGTCGGTAAAACAAAAAAGGCCGACGTGATGTCGGCCTTTTTTGTTTTACTTAACTCATGTTACTTAATTTCCATCTCAAACGGCAGCCGCGCCTGAACGCCTTCCATCGTTTTGAGTTTTTTCAGGTACGTGACATACGGAGCCAGATCACCGAGCTGGGCGCGGAGCCGGGTTTCATCGTCACCACCCCCAAATGACTCTACAAACTGCTCGAAAAACGGCTTTTTGGCCTTGAACTTCAATTTATAATCACCGTCTTTGAGTTTGGCGGCCTGAGCAGCCAAACTCACGGCAACGTCTAAGCCGCCAAGCTGGTCAACTAAGCCGATGGCTTTGCCCTGCACACCCGTCCAGACGCGCCCGCCGGCAATGGCCCGCACCGAATCAATAGACAGGTTGCGGCCTTTGGCAACTTTGCCCGTAAACGTAGCGTAGGTGCGCTCAACACCGCGCTGGATGACCTGCTTCTGAAACGGCGACATCTGGTGCGTCACTGCCGGAAAATCGGCGTTGGCGTTGGTCAGTACGCGGTCGTAAGTGATGCCGAGTTTGTCTTTAAAAAACGTTTCGGTGTTGAAAAGCAGGCCAAACACGCCAATAGAACCCGTAATGGTATTGGGCTGGGCTACAATTTTGTTGCAACCCATGAGCATATAATACCCGCCCGACGCGGCATAATCGCCCATAGAGCCGATGATGGGTTTCACCTTGCGGGTCAGTTCTACCTCGCGTTGCATTACGTCAGAAGCCAGCGCACTGCCCCCGCCCGAACTCACGCGCAGCACAACGGCCTTTACTTTATCGTCTAACCGGGCCTTACGGAGTTCTTCGACAACGGTTTCGGAGCCGATACCGTCATTACCGCTTTTGCCGGAGTTAATGTCGCCTTCTGCCACAATCACGGCAATTCGGTTTTTGCTACTTCCCTCCTTTGTGCGGTCTTCGGCATCCTGATACTTACCAAGCGAGACGTAATCAATCTTCTTGGTTTCTTTCGTCCCCAGGATTTTGCGGATGTCGGCTTCCACATCGTCCTGATGGGCCACATTAGTCACGAGTTTAGCCCGGAGTGCGTCTTCTGGCGAGTCAATAGTCAGGTTATCAGCTAATTGGCGTAGAGAATCCACCCGCAAACCCCGGCTTTTTGCCACGTTCATCACCATCTGATTATTGATCGAATTCAAAAACGAGTTGACTTGCAGTTTGTTAGCCGGACTCATGTCTTCCCGAATAAATGGCTCAATGGCACTTTTAAACTCGCCAACGCGGAAGATTTCGGGCTTGATACCGAGCTTGTCCAGCGTACCTTTAAAGAATGTCAGTTCGGCGTTCAGGCCGTTCCACTCCAGGCCACCCGCCGGGTTGAGGTAAATTTTATCGGCCACTGATGCTAAGTAATAGCCTTTTTCGGTCATCACTTCGGCGTATGAATACACAAATTTCTTTGACTGTTTGAAGTCAATCAGCGCGTTACGGATTTCTTCGAGCGTGGCCCAGCCCGCCTGCGGGTACTCCGATTGCAGGTAGATGCCTTTGATATTGGGGTCGGCTTTGGCATTGGCAAGGGCTTCTTTCAGGTCAATCAGACCGATAACATTGCCATCTGAACTAAACGGGCCGAAACTACCAAAGGGGCTGTCTGTGCCGCGCTCCCGGATTGGGCTGTCGAGGTTGAGTTTCAGTACCGAATTTTCTTTGATCTCCGTTTTGCTATCGCCCGCCGACGACAGCACGGAAACAACACCGATCCAGAAAATGAAACTGATCACCGAAAAGGCGAGTAGCCCGACGATGGTAGCAAGCACGTACTTAAAGAACTGGCTCATGATGCTTATTCAGGGGTTAACTGAGATTTTTATGTTGTTTAAATAACAAAACTAACCATCGGTAACAGGTTTGGGTTGGAAAAATGTTGGGTGGCAAAATCTCCCCTTAATTTCGGGCCTTTCGGGGCTGAATGGCAGACCATGAAGAACGCGATATGTAGCGGAATGCTGTGGTTGGTAATGGGCCCAAGTGCTGTTTGGGCGCAGGTGCCTGGCATTGAGTTTCTGGCTCCCCGGCTCCACAGCCAGCTCACCGACACGGCGGTAACGGTTGAGCCGCTGCACCGCCGGTTTGTGCTTGGGTTAGACACCCGTAACTCATTTATTACCGAAACGCCGGTCAATATCTGGGGTGGTAATGCCGGGTTTGCCTACGGCCCGCGCCACACGCTGACGCTGGGGTTCTATTTTCTCCAGCCCCGTGCGTTTGATCAACTCGTTCAACGTGCCCGGCTTCAGGCATTGCTCGGTAACGCAAGTCAGTACACGGGCAGCCGGGTTCATTATTTCAGTCTGATTTATCAGTACAACATCGTTAATAACCGGCGGTTTGTGGTGGGCTTTCCAGTTGAAGTGGGCGCGGGCTGGGCCAGTGTTAGTAAACGCAATCTTCAGACTGACTTGCAGACACTGTTACGGCAGGACTGGTTTGTGCCGGGGCAAATTGGTTTATATACGGAGTGGAAAGCAACGCGCTGGCTGGGTCTTAGTACGCAGATTGGCTACCGGCTCACGCTGGCCCGCACCGATATCCGGCAGAACTACAACGGCTTATACTACACCTACGGCACCAATATCTACCCGGCCAGTTGGCGGTGGCTGGGCAGTTTGTTCAAGCGCAAACGTGGCCGTTTGTGAGTGCGTATTTCTTAACGGGCTGTGTTTCTGCTAATTCTTTCCGAACTTTGCGCCCCCAAATGCCAATGCACTATGCCCGTTAAACAAGCCGAGTTCGTAATCAGTAACTCCGACCCCGCCAAATGCCCCGCTCCTGACCGGCCCGAATACGCCTTTATCGGTCGCTCAAACGTGGGTAAGTCGTCGCTGATTAATATGCTCACGGGCCGTACAACGCTGGCGAAGATTTCGGGGAGACCCGGCAAAACGCAGCTCATCAACCATTTTTTGATTGACCGGACGTGGTACCTCGTTGACCTGCCCGGCTACGGTTACGCCAAGGTGAGCAAGGCCGACCGCGAAACGTTTGGCAAACTTATTAACGGATACCTGACCACCCGCCAAAACCTGGTCTGTACGTTTGTACTGGTGGACTCCCGGATTGAACCGCAAAAGATTGACCTCGATTTCATGACCAATCTGGGTCGGCAGGGGATTGCGTTTGTGATTGTCTTTACCAAAACCGAAAAACTGAACCCCAACACCGCCCTGCCCGCAGCCCTGGAACGTTACCAGGCTAAAATGCTGGAGACCTGGGAAGAAATGCCGACGATGTTTGTAACCTCTGCTGTTACAGCCGCCGGGCGCGAAGATATTTTACAATTCATCGGACCACTAAATCAGGAATTTACAAAATAACAATTTGGGCTTGTTGTTCATGCCTGCTCTAAGCACGAATGACTACTAACCAACGACGAACCAATGGACGCACTCAAACAAATTGCCAACGTATCGGGCTACCCCGGCCTATACCGAATTCTGAAGCCCGGACGGGCGGGCGTAATCGTTGAAACCCTCGACGATAAAAAAGAAAAAACCATGATGGGCGCACAAGCCCGCGTGTCGGTGCTGAACGACATTTCGATGTATGTAGACGGCACGGGCGGCACCGACGAATCGAAACCGCTGGGTGAGGTGCTGAAATTGGTAGAAGCCCGTTTCGGCGACGATCTGCCCGTGAATGCCAAAAGCGACGGCCCGTACTTAGTAGATTTTATGGCCGAGGTCATGCCCGATTATGACCGCGACCGGGTTCGGGTGTCAGACATCAAAAAACTGGTTTCGTGGTATGGCATCCTGCGGCAACACGCCCCGGAGTTATTTGTGGTTGAAGCCGTTTCCGAAGAAGAACCAACCCCGGCAACGGACCAAACCCCCGCTGTAACTGGCGAAACCCCCGCTGTAACTGACGAAACCCCGGCAATTGCTGAAGAACCGGGCGCGGATGCCGAAGTGCAGGAAGCTGATGAATCAGTGCTGCCAGCCGACGAATCGGCGGCTGATGACGTTTCAGAGAAAGAAGAAAAATAGGCTCTTGCCGGAAAGCAGCCCAGACAAAGAGCCGCGAAACAAGATGTTTCGCGGCTCTTTGTCTGACCACTAATAACCTGCCACTGACCACTAAACAACTATTCTACAATCGTCAGCCGCACCGTGTTGGTTTTGCGGTTGCGCGAGAGTGGCATTGACAGCGTGTTTACAAAAATATCGCCCTGCTCCAGATTGCCCCGCTCTACGAGGGTCTGACGAATGGCTTTCACGGTCTGGTCAACGTCTAACTCATCGCTGAAATTATACGACAGCACCTCAACGCCCCAGTACAAACCGAGCATATTGCGGAGTTTCGGGTCGTTCGAGAAGGCATAGAGCGTAGCCTTTGGGCGGTGGTGCGAGAGCCGGATGGCCGTGTAACCAGAGTTGGTGATGCCAATGAGGGCTTTAGCTTTGGTGTCTCGCGCCAGGCGGCAGGCACTCATCACCACGTTGTCGTTAATGACGTTTTGGGTGGGGTCTTGGTTGACCTGGGCGTGATGACGGAAATAAATTTTCTCGCTTAATCCTTCCACTTGTTTGATCGTGGCTGTCATGGCTTCTACGGCCAAAACCGGGTACTTGCCCGATGCGGTTTCGGCAGAGAGCATTACCGCATCGGCACCATCAAGTACCGAGTTTGCCACATCGTTGATTTCGGCGCGGGTGGGTCGGGGCGCGTCAATCATACTTTCAAGCATCTGCGTGGCAACAATCACGGGTTTGGCGGCCCGGTTGCACTTCTCGACCAGCATTTTCTGGATCATCGGTACTTCTTCGGCGGGTAGTTCAACGCCGAGGTCGCCCCGTGCCACCATCAGGCCGTCGGTTACGGCAATAATTTCGTCAATGTTGGTGATGGCTTCGGGCTTTTCGATTTTAGCGATTACCCGAATCTGCTTGCCCTGTTTGGCTATATAGTCTTTGATGTCAGTAATTTCGCTGGCCGTCCGCACAAACGACAGCGCGATCCAGTCCACCTCATGTTCTAAGCCAAAGCGCAAGTCTTCCCAGTCTTTTTCGGTCACGGCGGGCATCGAAACGTTCGTATTGGGCAGGTTTACACCTTTTTTCGATTTCATCATGCCCCCATACACCACTTCTGTCACCACGTCGGTGCCTTCAACCCGCAACACTTTTACTTCCAATTTGCCGTCGTCCATCAGTACCCGCTCCCCAAACTGCACATCGCGGTACATATCCTTGTAAGGCGTACTAACGCGCCGGGCGGTGCCAATCACTTCATCGTTCGTAAAAACCAGCTCATCACCGGCATTAATCAGCACTCCGTTTTTATCGTCTTCAACCTTACCAATCCGAATTTTGGGGCCTTGCAAATCCTGTAAAATGCAGAGGTTCAGGCCGTGTTCAGTGTTGAGTTCGCGGATGCGTTGAATACGAAGAAGGTGGTCTTCGTGGGTGCCGTGCGAGAAGTTGAGCCGGAACACATTTACGCCCGCCTGCGCCAGTTCGTAGATTTTGTCTTTCGAATCAGAAGCCGGGCCGAGGGTAGCAACAATTTTAGTTTTTTTGAGCATTGGGGCTTGAAAGTAGGGTCGTATTCACCAACAACAGCGGCAAATTTAACCCGATGCCCGGATTTGGGTGTGAATTTTTTGTGAAGCCCGCTCCCGTCGTAGATTGTCTCGCCTTTTGTGACTGCACAACGTAACTACTTTTGGGCATCACAAAATCTGTATTTTTCTGATATGAAAAGTATTTCGGTTAAATGTAGAGAGCCTGTTTTTACAGAGACAGAGCAACTCGCGAAAATTCTGCACGAGAATAGGAATTCGTACATCAATCAGGCCCTTGATGCCTACAACAAGCAACAGAAACGGCTGTTGTGAGCCGGGTAGTTCAAGCGTGAATCAGCATTAATTGCCACTGATTCGATGCAAATACTGGCTGAGTTTGAGCAATTAGAGGCTGAGTTACAGCCAATTTTCGGTTTGCCTGGCCGATTGTCAAATTGGTACACTGCCGCCTGACAGAGCCGATTTGGTGATGGAGAATTTGCGGCTTAGTCTTAACCTCTGATATGATTTGGGGAGTACGATCAGTATTCCTTCAAGTCGGCATCGGTGTACACATCTTCTTCGTCGGCATTCAAAAGGTCAAATGCGGCATTGTCTTGAATCAGTTGCTGAATAGATGAGCCATGTAGCTTATCAATTGGTAAATCGCTTTGACACTCAACATGGTTCAGATTAGTTTTTATCGAAAACACGCAGAAAATTAACTGACGATTAGGGGCTGTATCGTCACAGCCCCCAAATCCATTTCTACACCAAATCCCGCTCAATAATCTCGCCGGTGGTTTTGTTTTTCAGAATCACTTTATGCCGCCCGTCGTGGGTCATCAGTTCTTCTTTCACGAGGTAAAAATCAGCGTCGTAGTCAACCAGTGTGGTTTCCTGAGTAAGTCCGGTTTGGCCGCGCCAGACGGGGAGGTTCACGGGTTCCCACTGCTTGGTTTCGGCAGATTTGTAGGCTGCATCTAAGATTGCGTTTACCACGTAACCGTCGTAAAACGTTTCCTGCGGGGCATAGCCGCCTTCCTGCGCCCGAAACATATCGGCAAACATATGATTGTAGCCGAGGTCATTCACTTCGTCGCCAACGGGGAAGAGCCAGCCCGATGTGCTTTCGGCTTTTTCGGCCACATAGTCCGCGCCCTTGCCGGTGGTGTACATCTCAAAACCTGTGCGGAGGAAGTTGTTGATCCAGATCGTGCCTTCGGTTCCCATCACTTCGTCGCGCAGGTCCATGCCGCCCCGGAACGTCCACGAGGCTTCAAACTGCCCGATGGCTCCGTTTTCGTATTTCACTAATCCAATGGCGTGGTCTTCGGCTTCGATGGGTTTCACCTGCGTGGCCGCCCAGCACATCACCTCAACGGGCCGCACGTCTTTGCCGATAAAACTGCGGGCAATCTCCACGCAATGGCATCCCAGATCGAGCATACAGCCGCCCCCGGCCTGTTCTTTGTCCCAAAACCAGTTGGAGTGCGGGCCGGGGTGCGTCTCGCGTGATTTGGCCCAGAGAATCCGGCCTAATGCGCCATTTTTGACGCTTTCCAACGCTTTCAGGAATTTCGGTGTGTAGCAAAGGTCTTCGAGGTAGCCGTTGAAAATCCCCGCTTCTTCAGCGAGTTGCATCATTTTCAGGGCTTCGTCGGCGGTGCGGCCCAGCGGCTTGGTACTCATCACGTTCTTTTTGTGCTTGGCACACAGTTCAACGGCGGCCAGGTGCAGGTTGTTGGGCAGGGCAATGCAGACCATCAGAACGTCGGGGTGAGCGATGACTTCTTCCATGTCGGTGGCCCAGAAGGAGCAGCCGTAATCGTCGGCAAATTTTTTGGCGGTTTCTTCGCGCCGGGCATAAATAGCAATGACCTTATCGCGGCTGCGCTGACCGTGTAATGATTCGGCGTAGAAGCGGCCGATGAAGCCCCCGCCAAGCATGGCAATTTGTTGCATTGTGTTGTAGCGTTGTTATTTGTGAACGAAAGCAGAAACAGCCGCCAATTTCGCCATCATGCCCGCAATTTTCAATATTAAGACCATTTTCTTCGTCGTCTGGGGCTACCCGATGAGTTATCTGGAGTTTTTCGGCGTGGTCAGCGGGGCAGTAGCGGTCTGGTTATCAGCGCGGGCCAACGTCTGGAGCTGGCCGATTGGTGCGGGCAGTGTGGTGCTGTTTTTTTTTCTGTTTTATCAGATACAGCTTTACCCCGATATGTTTTTGCAGGTGTTTTTCTTCGTAACCAACCTGCAGGGCTGGTATCGGTGGACGCACCCCAAATCTGGCGAAGACGATCAAAAGAACGAACTGAAAATCAGCCGAACCCCGCCCCGGCAGTTTATACTTTGGTCGGGGATAGGCATGATGGCAACGGTGGCATTTGGTATGTTTGCCAGCAACTTGCACACGTTGTTTCCGGTGGTATTCAGTAAGCCCAGCGCGTTTCCATACGTAGATTCATTCACGACCGTGATGAGCATTGTTGCCACGTATCTGATGATTCAAAAGCGCGTAGAATGTTGGTACGTCTGGCTGTTGGTTGATGCGGTGCTGACGTATATTTACTGGGTAAAAGACGTGCGGTTTGTCTCGGCGGAGTATTTTATGTTTTGCTTTATCGCGATGCAGGGCGCGTATTTCTGGACGTGGGAGTACCGGAAATACGACGCTCAAACAGCAGTTTTGTAAGTATTTCGCATAAAATTTTCCAGACGCAACTAATATCTTTTTGGGTGGTTACAGGTGGAAAAACTTTTTAAAGATTAAGAAATTTTAGAACTATATCAAGAATTTTAATATGTAAATACTTGTAAATTATGATGTTGCGATTATATTAGTATAATTTTGCGGTGTTAAACCAAACAACACCCCTTCATGGCAATTGCAAAAGATTTCAACAAGAAAAAGCCAGTTTGTAAAGTTAC